>JAWBJM010000013.1:0-29410 GCA_038832545.1 Pyrobaculum sp. | reverse complement strand
ATTGAGAATTTGTAATAACTATAACGTTAATGTAAAGGTTAGAATTGCAGACGTCTCTATGCTACAAGACTTCTACCCACAGAACATATATATTAGATACATGAAAATAAAGTTCACACACCCCGAGACTAGCGGCGACAACTATGTGGAGATAAAAGACGAAACGGTAGTAGACAGCACCACAGATTACGTCACCTTGCAGCCGGGCCAGTGTGCAATTTTAGGCGTTGATCTAATTATTGACGCAAATGCCCCGTACTATAAGACATTGGCGGCTTTTCAAGTAAATATTGAGAAAGTGCCAGTTGGGTAATGGATAGAGAGAGAATAATAAGACCACTCCTTTTTTTTCTCCCCACTCTCGTCTTTATAATTGCTTTAACAGCCCCTGGAGGTGAGTACGCCTTCAGGGCTGGACCAGTCGCCGAGGTCTCCCCAGGCGTTCTCCCAACTTACGCCTCGGCCGTAGACAAAGTGTTATATCTATATAGCTCTCCATTTGGTCCTTGGCACTATCCACAGGCTCTTGTGGTAAAGATTTTCTACCCGACTTTTGTATATGTATCTTCTACATGCGGCGCAGTTGTTGTGTACACAGTGGGGGGCGCCCCGGGCGAGTATAAAATCGATTTAACAATCCCACCCGGCTTCCAAGGCGATTGTTTTGTAAATTTTACACATCCCTCTGGTTGGGAAGACTATGTAATACTAAAAGTGAAGTTGATCGATTGGTACCCGGGGGCTTCTGAAAGGGCGTTGATATATCTAAACGGCACAGGTTGGCAATTTGTCCAAGTGGCCTCAGACGGCATTTTATACATATGGGAAATCCCCAAGGGCAGGTTACAGTTCTCAGGTTGTGTATTTGTATACAATAGGTCGGTCTTATTGAGTGAGACTCAGAGATATGTAGAAATTATCCCAAACGTCTTGCCTAAAGTACAAGCGCCTTCTGACCAAGGAGTTGAGAGATATGGCGTATTTATAAGACTAACAAGCCAGGAGCCTCTGTATATGTATAGACTGAAGTGTATAGATTCTCTCAACGCCACGCCCCCGGCGCCTCCGCCCATTAGGGCTATAATGGGCGTCCTTCTACCTGGTAGAGAGG
This sequence comes from Pyrobaculum sp., assembly GCA_038832545.1. Taxonomy (GTDB): domain Archaea; phylum Thermoproteota; class Thermoprotei; order Thermoproteales; family Thermoproteaceae; genus Pyrobaculum. The sequence continues at coordinate 28,299 of JAWBJM010000013.1, read as the reverse complement.
GGCCGTTTTTCGACACGCCTATAATAGAGACATCGGCTATGTATAGAACTTCTCTCCGAAGTATTAACTACACAGTGGCGAGGGGCCAAGTTTATAGACTGTATATGTACACCTACAACACCGCAGTTGGGCTTTTGGGCGCAGTGTTGAGATACCAATTTTCTGTCTCTACGCTGTTAACCACAGAGGTGTCTTTATTTAGACCTATGGGCGCTGTAGAAATTGACAAAATTAGAGACGCTTGGGTTTACTCAGTGGGGGACACTAGGTATTGGGTGTACAGCAGCAAGCCGCCCTACTATTTATGCAATCCGCCTTGTGGAGTGCCGGCGGGGTGGATAGACCCAATATATCTTGTTATAGACCCCACGGGGGAGTGGAAAGGCGTGGCTGAATTGATTGATGTAAAATACGAAATTTTAAGGCCTTGGGGGCCATGAATTGGGTAGTGATATTAGTGGGGGTGGCGGCCGGCATGGCGGTGGCCTTTGGTAGAGTATATGCCGAGAGAGTGGTTTCTAGATACTACGGCCTACATCCACAACTTTTGTTTAAACATCGAGATGTATTAGTGCCGTTTTTAATAATTGCAACAGCTGCCAATATATATGCAGTGTGGATAACTGTGGCCTACGGCGGACTAGCGGCATGGAGACTCTCAGCTGTGCTCGGCCTAGTTATGTTAGTAGCCGCCCAGATTGTACAAATACACATAGCACTGAGGCCGAGTAGAAACGATCTCTATATTGCTCTAATCTCTTGTATTGTATATATTTACCTCTTTGCTCTATACATAATAGCGCTTGCCACAGGTGGGTATTCACTATGGATTTTCTAAACAAAAAATATAAGTGGTTAATATAAAGGCGTTATGGATCTCGGAGCGTTGATATTACTGGCGTCGGCAGGTGGCGTAATTACAGCGCTTGCGCCTCTGATCTATTTATTTTACTACACAAAACCAGTTACTTATACTGTGTGGAGCGGCGCCATAGTCTCTTTCATTGCGGGTTTTGTATTTACTCTATTAGTTGTCCAGTGGGGCTTTTTCTACGCCCGTTTTACATATCTATTAGCACTTGGACTACTTGCAATTGCGCTGGGGTATACATACTGGGGAATGTTTAAGAGGAGGTGGACTATGTATCTCTTCGCCGCCGCCGTCTGGATTTATTTAATACTACTTGCAGTAATAGCTAGAGCTCTCGGGCTGCCAGACCCATTTATTATATAACACCACAAAATAATTAAGCCCAGCCGCACTCTATGGCATGAATATCACAGTGGCTCTGTTGTTAATCCCCCTGTCTATGTGGCTACTCCCGATACAGATCCCCCCCAACTACACTGGGGTTATTAAGACAGAGCTTCCGCCAATTTGTAACGCAACGGGTACACACGTTGTCGAAGGCCCCGCCGTATATACAATAGTATGTGTAAATAGAGAGACTAGCGACCAGATGTTGACTGGCCGTGTAGAGGTGGCGTATATAGCCCACCAAGTCCCCGCAGTTGAACAGCCTCCTCCGCCTCCTCCATTTCTAACAGTTGCAGTCGCCGCGGCCGCCGCGGCGGGCCTCAGCCACCTACTTAGCAATAGACGTGAGCTATTGGCCACCCCCATAATCCCAATTGTGGCTAGGATAAAAAAGGCAACTGCCGAAGATCCTGTACGACGTGAAATTTTAAAGACTGTAGAAGAGATGGGCGCCGCCACTCTTTCACAAATTGTAAAAAAACTTGGCAAGAGCTGGGGAGCTGTACAATGGCATGTATATGTATTAGAGAGAGAGGGGAAGTTGAAGTCTGTAAAAATAGGCGCATTTACATATTATTTCACAAACCCAAAGACGGCGGCAGAGGTGATACTAGCCTCTGTAGACCCGGCATCGCTACCGCCTGAGGAGAGAGAAAAACTAGACTTTCTAGCAGCATCGTAGCACAACGTTGAATATATAAATTCAGATTTTCTAAATGCACATGGCAAAGAGAAAGAAAAACTACAAGCCTCTGGTCGTGTTGACGCTGCTAGCTGTAGCTGCTCTAGCCAGCGCCGCTGTAGTATTTACCAACGTGACGTATTGGCTTGTGAACGCCACTAGGCCTCCGGCGATGAAATACGTAGGCGCCGACACCGGCATCGCCGAGGGGATGTATGTACGTGTGAGCTACTACTACGACTCGGCCAACGCCCTAAACATAACTAGGATATCAGTAGTGGGCTTTACTGGCGACCCCACAAACTATACCAACGTCATCCGTGTCTGTAACTACTACGGCACGGTGCCCGTCACAGCTAAGTTAATATACAGAGGCATGGTTAGCGGACCCCATGCGCAATATGTTAAGGGCTTCTACGTCTACTGGACAGGCCCGACTACTTCGCCTAACGGCGTAGGATTCATAGGCACTACCACCTACCCCCAGTCGGGAACAGTGACGCTGAACCCTGGAGAGTGCGCCAATGTAGGCGTCCACATTCGGATAGACCCGGAAACACCTGCGACAATTGCTGACGGAAAGACTGTACTAGCCACATACCAAGTAGACATACAATTCGAAATGTCGTAAAACCCCCCTTTTTTAAACTACTATCTGTACTGCTTTACACATTTGTACTATTAGTTCAAATATCTGTCTAAAGTCTCCTGCTCTTTTTAAAACTCTGGCCTCCCGCTCGTCGTCGTATATTGGGAGTCCTTGTTCTTTTTTTATTTTTCCAAGATCTCTACACGCCTCTAGTCTTTTCTTTAGTAGATACATTATGGCGCCGTCTGTCCAGTCAAGCGCCTCTCTCATGGCTGAGAGGCCGGAGCCTGTGGGGAAGGCGCCGAGTCCTATTAATGCGGCGTACATGGCGTCTAGTGTCAACTGGCCTGGGGCAGTGGCCTCTCCTAGAGAGACGTAGATTATTGGGCTGCCCAACATTACTGAGGCCACTCTTGTATATACGCCGGCGGGCCCCATGGCGAAGGCGACAGTGGGTTTTTCCACTTCTCCAATTAGAGAGAGTATAGTTAAGCCGTCTCGCGGTTCTTTGGCGTATGTGACTATTTTCACAATGTCTCCCACCTCTGCGGCTTTGTTGGCCCAGTTTTTTAATATATACAACGGCGGCGTCTTCTCAAAGTCGTGTCTACTAGCGATTAGCCTGGCGCTTCCCTTCACATCTGCTATTTGTCTTGCAATGGGGGACTCCGCCTCGACGTCGACGTAGTGGGGGCCTAGCTCTAGTAGTTTTTGATAGAGTTCTACTCTCTCTTCTTCACTTCTCCTCCACATGCCCCCCTCCTCGGCGCGTCTAACTGTAAATATAACTATCTTCTCGGCCACTGCCTCTTCTAGATACGGCTTTATTTCGTAGAGACTTGTCGACAAGTAGTCTAGTCTAAGCTCTAGACATGAGACTGCGGCCTCTAGCGCCTTCTCGACGTCGCGTGGCCGTCTGACAGGCACTGCGCCACATATCAATACCCCATGTGGCTTGTGGCGGTGTTGGATTTAAATATTTCTACACGCCTCTGCCAATGCCGAGAGCGCCGCCTTGAGTCTCTCTATGTCTTCTACTAAGGCGATTCTCACGTGGGTCGGGCTCCCGTAGAGACGGCCTGGTAGTAGAGACACGCCTCTCTCTAAAGCGCGTCGGAGACAAATCTCTCCGTCTCCTACATTTGGAAATATATAAAATGCCCCGCCGGGTTTTATAAACCTCAGCCCCGCCTCTTCTGCAATTCTGACTCTCTCTGCGTATATATTAGAGAGCTCTGTCTTTCTCCTAGGCAGTAGGTGTATTGACGCCGCGACGGCTTTCTGCGCGGCGGTGGGGGGGACGTTTATTGTAGCTTTGTTAAACTTAGCCACTTCCTTTACTACATCTCTAGGCGCTATGACGGCGCCTAGCCGTAGCCCAGGCACAGAGAAGACTTTAGAAAAACTATACACAACGGCCACAGAGGTCGACATCTCGGCAGGTGAAGTGAACTCTCCAAATACAATATCTCTATATATCTCGTCGCTTATGACGAACTCGGCCACGTCTACTAACTCTCTTACTTTTTCTCTGGGGAGCACCACGCCGGTGGGGTTGTTTGGATAATTTACGACGTAGACGCCGCGCTCGGCGAAGTGAGGGCTCCACCCCCCCTCTTCACTGGCCTCGGTCAGGGAAAGCTCTATGTCGAAAACTGAGGCTATTTCAAAATATCCTGGGTAGTAGGGCCTGGGGGTTATTATCTTCTTCTTTCTAAAGTGCCACATAAGCGCCGCCAGTCCGTGTCTACCACCGGCCGTGGCCACTACTTCACTAAACTCGACGCCGAAGGCCTCTGCTACAGCTTCTCGAAACTCCGGCAAGCCCTCGGGCGGTCCGTATTTAAAATCCTCTACTTTTCTCAAAGCCTCGAGAAACTCGGCGGGGGGAGCCACGTCTGGGTCTCCGATGTCGAGTCTATACCTCGGCCTATGTCTATTTATTTCTGCCAACACCGAGGCGAAGTCCATACTGCAGTCTGTAAAATATATTTAAAGACTTCAACGACGGGGCTGCAAAGCCTTGACTGTATCTATACAGCGGCTTATTTCATCACGAGTGGGGACGTAGTTCACAAGCACGTCTTTTATATACTCATCATATGCTGCTAAGTCGAGGAGGCCGTGTCCAGACATATTAAATAAAATAGTGGCCCCCTCCCCCCGTCTCTTAGCCTCTAGAGCTAGCTCAATAGCCGCCTTGACGGCGTGGGCAGACTCGGGGGCGGGCACTACGCCCTCTACAGCTGCGAACAACTGAGCGGCTTGGAACACCTCTTTCTGGCCGTAGGCAACTGCGGAGACCTCGCCCTCATCTACTAATAACGAAAGTGTAGGCGCGCAGCCGTGGTATCTCAAACCACCTGCGTGTATGGGAGGAGGTTTGTAGACGTGGCCAATAGTATACATCTTTATAAGTGGCGTAAGGCCTGCGGAGTCGCCGTAGTCGTAGAGATATTCTCCCCGCGTTAGAGTTGGAACTGCCGCAGGCTCTACTGCTATGAACTTGACGTCTTTCTCAGCCCTCCCGCTCTTTTTTTCGTAGTAAAACGGCCAGAATAGTCCAGAAAAAGAGCTGCCGCCTCCACACGCCCCCACTACGTAGTCTGGGTAGTCGCCTAACTGTCTCATCTGTTCAACCGCCTCTAGGCCTATTACAGTTTGGTGAATTAAGACGTGGTTTAAGACAGAGCCCAATACGTACTTGGCGCCGGATTTAACTGCGTCTTCTACAGCTTCAGATATGGCAATGCCCAACGACCCCGGGTGGTTTGGATCTTCAGAAAGATATCTCTTGCCCGCCTCTGTCCTATCGCTCGGACTCGGCACCACTTCGGCGCCCCAGAGCTCCATGAGTACTCTACGGTACGGCTTTTGGAAATAGGAGGATTTGACCATATACACTTTTATTCCAAACAACGCAGAGGCGAAAGCCACTGAAGAGCCCCACTGGCCGGCCCCGGTCTCTGTAGTGACGCGGACGGCGCCCTCTTTAGAGGCGTAGTAGAGCTGAGCCACCGCCGTGTTGGGCTTGTGACTACCAGGCGGAGACACCCCTTCGAATTTATAATATATACGCGCCGGCGTTTTTAAAAACTCCTCAAGTCTCTTGGCCCTCACGAGGGGAGTGGGTCTCCATATGAGATAGACCTCTCTTCTGGTATGGGTATCCACCTGTCTTTTGAAAACTCTTGTCTAACTAACTCTTTTACAAACAATACTTCAAACTCCTCTGGCCTCACAGGGTCTCCACTTGGCTTTAGGCGGGAGGGGCTTGGGGAGGTCTGGGACGATGTTATACCACATACGCGGCACAAGCCACTCGTCTTGAATCGCCCTACGCATATACACGTCGTTGGCCATTTATATAAACATTGCCGGCCTTTGCTCTGACAGACGTCTTAACATCTGTGGAGTGTCTACGTCTATGTGCACACCTGGGTCGTCCACCTCTACATATCTAGTCTCTACTCTCTCTATCAACGCCCTCAGCCCTACGTCGCCCTCTAGTTTAAGAGCTGCGGCGTAGGCGTCTTTAGCCAACGCCACTGGATTCCCCCTAACGCCTTTATATACAGCCACTGCAAGGCCTCTAGTATCTACGCCACATACTTTCTTGATAGTGTCTGGCTTTACCAACGGCATGTCTCCAGGTAGGAATACAATCCTCTCCACGTGAATTAAGGCGGTTAATGCAGCTTTTACGCTAGTAGAGAGCCCGTGGAGACGCCACGGGTTGTATATAGCGCCAGCCACTTGCCCCGCGGCCTTCGCCACGTCTCTATCGTGTACTACAATATATACAGGACCCACTGCTGAACGGCGCGCCGCCTCGGCTGCCCACCACACCAACGGCCTCCCCCAGAGCTCCGCCATTAACTTCCCTGGAAATCTACTAGAGAGCCCCGCTGCGAGGATTACAACTACACAATTCCTCACCCCCAGAGGGCTTTGTATATATCTTCTGGACTTATTGGAGTTTTGAAAAATCTTATTTTCTTGACCCTCCTCAACGCGTCTTCTACAGCTGCCACGACGGCTGGCGTCGACGCAATTGTCGCTGCCTCTCCCACGCCTTTGCTCCCCGTGGGGTGTTTCGATGGGTGTTGATTCTCTGCGAAATACACCTCAAACCTCGGCGCCTCGGATATAGTGGGCATTAGGTAATAGGCTAGGTTTGGAGTCATTAAGTTGCCGTCTTGGTCGTACACAATCTCTTCGTACAAAGCCTGGGCTATGCCCTGTAGCGCCCCTCCTTGTATCTGCCCCGCCGCTAGAAGTGGGTTGATCACGACCCCCACGTCGTCGTAGGATTTGTATATGAGAGGTTTTACAAAACCTGTCTCTATATCGACTTCTACTACGGCTATGTGTACGCCGAATGGAAAAGTCGGCGACGCTTGGTATACAGTCTCTACTGTAAGTTGAGCCGTGGCCTCGCCTTTTAGAACAGCTCTGACTACATCTGCCATTGTGATTTTCTTCTCGCCGCATTGAAATACGCCGTCTTTATACACAGGCTCGCAATTTAATAATTGAGACGCGGCTTTTCTCAACTCCTCTTTTAACCTCCGTGCGGCTAAAATAGCCGCAGAGCCACCTGCCGTTATAGACCTACTGCCCATAGTGCCGATGCCGTCTGTCACGAGAAGCGTGTCTCCCCACACTACTCTCACTTTTTCTATAGGTATTTCTAATTCCTCTGCCACTATTTGTGACAACGCAGTGGCGAGGCCCTGCCCGTGTGGCGTTAACGCCGTGATTAACAAAACACTGCCGTCTCTCTCCGCCTTCACTATTGCAATCTCATAGCCGAAGGTGGTGATTTCTACATAAGTAGACAAGCCGACGCCGATAAGTCTCCTCCTCCGTCTCCACTCCTCTTCAGCCCACTCTCTCAACTGTCTATAGCCAAGTCTCTCTAAAGCTGTTTTAAAAGTGGCGACGTAGTCGCCTGTGTCGTAAACTACTCCAAATACATTTCTGTACGGCAGCTCTTTTATTAAATTCTTCAGACGTATCTCCACCGGGTCTTCTCCCACCTCGTCCGCCAGCCTATTCATAATGTGTTCAATAAATAACGTAGCTTCTGGCCTCCCGGCGCCGCGGTACGCGCCCAGTGGAGTTTTATTCGTCAGTATAGAGATTGTCTTCACCCGCCCGTGTTTAATGTCGTAGGGGCCGGGCAGCATTTGAGCGGCCGTCTCCGCCAATCCCTCGCCCCAGTAGTACCCGCCTACGTCTGCGTATATAACTCCCTCTATTGCCAACACCCTCCCCTCTCTAGTGGCCCCAACTCTATAATCTAACACTAAGCCGCGGCCGTGAGTCGTGGCCTTAAAGTCCTCTGTCCTCGTGGCGGTCCACTTAACCGACGTCTTGAGGAGATAGGCAGCCTTAGCGATATGTATCTCCTCTGGGTATACAATTAACTTAGAGCCGAAGGCCCCGCCGACGTATGGTTGAATAACTCTTATAGAAGATAGGGGCAGGCCCAGAGCCTTTGCCACATCTTTTCTAACGTCGAAGGGGACTTGAGTTGAGCTCCAAATTGTCAACGTAGAGCCGTCGTATGTAGCCACAACTCCTCTCGGCTCCATAGCCGCCGGCGCCACTCTTTGTATTACAAACCGCCCTTCTAAAACGACGTCTGCTTTCTCCATAGTCTTGTCGACGTCGCCTCCCTCAAACACTTCTGTATGTACAATATTACTCCCCAGCGACTCGTCTATAAGGGGGGCGTCTGGCTTAAGCGCGTCGAATATATCAACTACTGGAGGCAGCGGCTCGTAGTCGACAGAGGCCTTCTCCAACGCGTCGTATAGTAGGTACTTGTCTCTAGCCACTACCATAGCCACCGCCTCTCCTTGAAATCTCACTTTCCCCCCCGGGGCAAACCCCTCAGTGAACACTGCCACTACCCCCTTGGCCTTTTCTACATCTGCCATGTCTATTTTTAAAACTCTGGCGTGTGGATATGGCGATCTGACAAAACCGGCATGTAACACCCCCGGCGGCTCGATGTCGTCGACATAGATAGCTCTCCCCCTTAGTATTACATCGTCTTCTAGCCTCGGGATTGGCCTCCCTATGTACTTCATACCTCTTTGATTGCCTCAACTATGTTTTGATACCCCGTACATCGACACAACACTCCGCCTAGGCCTTCTTTAATATCTACACCTCTCTTTACAATATAATAAGCCGTTATTAACATACCCGAAGTACAAAAGCCACATTGTGCCGCGTGGTGTCGTCTAAACGCCTCTCTAATTTTTTCTAAAACTTCGTCGCTGTGTTCTGCCGTGATTATTTCAGCTCCATCTACCTGCGCCGCCAATACGTTACAACTCTTGACAGGCCTGCCGTTTATCAATACCGTACAAGCGCCGCACGTCGCCGTGTCGCAGCCCACTTTTACAGATTTAAAACCTAGTCTCCTCAATAAGTCTGATAAAAGCATCCGCGGCTCAGTATATACAGTGTAGTCGACGCCATTTATTTTTAGAGATATTTTCATAACTGCGCCAAGGCTCTTTTCACAGCTACGGCTAGAAGCGCCCTTCTATACTCCCCAGAGGCCCATAGGTCAGAGGGGGGCAAAGCCTCTTTCTTAGCGGCCTCAGCCGCTTCTATAATGACGTCTTCTCTCACAGGCGCACCTTGTAGTCTCTCCTCCACTAGACGTAGTCTCACAGGCCTCTCAGCAGCGCCCAACGCCGCAACTCTAACCCATTGGAAATGACTCTCTTCAATCGCAGCGGCCGCCGCCACTGCCACAATTGCGAAGTCGTTATGGCGCCGAGAGATCTTCACATAAGAAGACCTGGGGGGACATTTAAACTTCACCTCTGTGATAAGTTCCCCCCTTTCTAAAGCCGTTGTGTAAGGCCCTTTGAAGAATATATCTATTGGTATTTCTCTAAAGCCAGACGGCCCTCTAGCCGTCACAATTGCATCTACGGCCAACATCGCGGCGGCCCAGTCCGACCTAGGGTCGGCGTGTGCCAAAGATCCGCCTAGCGTGCCCATTGTTCTAATCTGTGGATCTCCAATCCTCTTGGCAACTTGTCGGAGAAGTAGACAACTGTGTTCTTCTAGTTGGTAGTGTCTAGCCAAGGCTCCCACTCTATCACTTTCAACAAAACGAAGCTCTTTTACTCCATTTAAGTCTACTACAAGTGGGGGAGATAGAATTCGTAGTTTTAACAACGGTATTAACGACTGACCGCCCGCCAAAGCTACGGCGCCCTCTGTGTTAGACAGAAGAGTTACTGCCTCTTCTAATGTCTCCGCCTTGGCGTATTCAAAAGGAGGCGGATACATAGAGATACGTCGGACAAAAGCTTTATAAAAATTATTAAAGTGTAATCAATTAACGATATGCTCGACGTATTGGCCCTAATGTTTTTTATAAGTCTAGCCGCTGGGTTCATAGGCGCTTTGAGCGGCCTGGGCGGGGGCGTGGTATTAATTCCACTCTACGCTTGGGCTGCCTCTACGATACGCAGCGGGGGCTAGTCTAATAGCCACTTCGGGCGGGTCGAGTCTGTCTTATATAAGGCGTGGGGTTAGTAATATAAGAATTGCCATGTCGTTGTCTTCTACCACTACGTCGGGCGCTTTGATAGGCTCTATAACCGCCACAAAGGTGTACAACTTAGGTTTAGAGAAGCGGCTCTATATAACATTCGGCGTAGTCCTCATACTTTCAGTCTTTCTTTTAGTTAAGAGAGGATTTAAAAAAAGGCCAGTGGATAAGTGGACAAAGTGGCTAGTGGGAGATATTTCGACGAGGCAGAGGGTAGAGAGGTGTCGTACTGCGGCGCCTGGTGGGGACTCGCGGCGTTAGTGATGTTCTCAGCTGGCTTCCTCTCTGGACTCTTGGGGATAGGGGGCGGTACGCTTAATGTTTTGGCGCTTGATTGGGGGCTTGGACTCCCGCCGAAAGTCAGTACGACGACTAGTAATTTAATGATAACCGCCGCTGTGTATTGGCACGCCGGTTATATACAGCCGTTTTTTGCAGGCGTCACTGCGTTGGGCGTATTGACAGGCTCTTATCTTGGGACAAAGGCGTTGTCTGTCTTAAAGGCAGCTGTTGTGAGATATATCTTTTTAGCACTGACGTCTATCTTAGGCATAGAGATGATACTACGCGGAGCAGCTTGAAAAATCAATAGAGTATATACTGGCGGCGAGTATTATACTAAGCACAGTTTTAATCACGTCGAGTATTGTACTCACTGCCGGCTCTCCTCCGCTTAATGTCAACACCACTAACCTCACGCCGACGGAGATTATCTACGGCTTAGAGAGACTTCAAAGCGTAGACTTCGCCGCGGCGGGTATAATGGCATTAGTTGCAGCACCTATAGCAACGACAGCGGTGAGTCTACTATATTTCATAAGGGACAGAGACTACGCATATATAATTCTCTCGGCGATTGTTTTCACTAATTTATTAGTGTCTATATTCATACTGCCACACTTTATCTAAAACCCCTACTCCACGGCGGACACCTTTTTGATATATATAAAGGCTATAAAATATAAACACTACACCCCCCTTTTACAAAAAAACTCTTTCTAATACATAACAACGCCAGTGTCTTAATAATCTATAGGTGGTTTAGGGCTTTATAGAATTTTCGATAGGCTTCTTGTGGATCAACTAGCGGCTTTGGCAAGTCTTCTCTTTTCAAAGCCTCGATGAATTTATCGACGGGTGCTTTCTCTACATACCTCTTGGCATTTGGGTCTCCTAGTAGTGAAAAGGCATATGTTGATAAATATTTAAAAGAGGTGCCGCCGTATTTAAACACCTCTTCTCCCAACTCGTTGTAAAGTCTCGCCAGCGCCAGCCCCACTGCGTAGCTCAGGGCTATTGTGTACGAGACGTAGTAGTCGTGTTTTTCTAACTCTGCCAACTGTACGTCTGCCCCCAACTCGCTCCAGAACTTCAACGCGTCGGCTACCCCCTCTCTACCTGGTATCTCCATTACTAAAACTTTCTGCCCTCTCAGCGTAGAGGCGCCGGGGCCAAACATGGGGTGTACAGTGGCCACTTTTGAACTCTCTGGGAATTCTCTATACACTTGGGCTAGGCCTTCTTTAAATGTTGAAATATCCATTACTAACTTCCCGCTAGAGAACGGGGCTATTTGTCTCAAAACCTCAGCCGTCGTCCAGAAGGGCACCGCCACTATCAACACCTCAGCCCACTTTAACAACTCTTCTAGAGTCGACGTCTCTGTCTTTTCCCTAGCCGTATCGTATATAAACACTTCGTGGGTGGTAGAAAGCTCTTTCTTTAACCACTGCCCCATTGCGCCTCCGCCTACGACGCCAACACGCGCCACGTCCTAGGCCTTGCCGAGAGCTTTGGCTAAATCTCTAGCCTTGGCCACGAGTTCTTCAAATTGTGAAAATGTTAGCTGCTGCTTTGCGTCGCTCCAAGCCTTGTCTGGGTCTGGGTGGACTTCTACTATCAAGCCGTCTGCCCCAGCCGCCAATATGGCTAAGGCCAGGGGGATTACATACCTCCTGTCGCCGGCGGGGTGGCTGGGGTCGCCGATGACTGGGAGGTGTGTGTGTTGTTTTACATACGCTATAGCCCCTACGTCTAGAGTAAACCGTAGAGTTTTGTCAAAAGTCCTAATCCCCCTCTCCACTAACACCACGCCGCCGTTTCCGTACAACGCCACGTATTCAGCGGCTAATAGCCACTCGTCTACTGTATTGCCGAACCCCCTCTTGAGTAGTACAGGCCTCCCCACCCTGCCGAGTTTTTTCAATAACGTAAAGTTTTGCATATTTCTAGCCCCGATTTGTATAGCGTCGGCGTATTTAGCCACTAGCGGCAAGTCCTCTGGGTCCATGACCTCTGTAGTGATGGGGAGCCCCGTGGCCTCTCTAGCCTTTGCCAAAAGCCTAAGCCCCTCCTCTCCCAGGCCTTGGAATGTGTAGGGGCTAGTCCTGGGCTTAAAAGCCCCCCCTCTGAGGGCGTCTCCACCTGCTTTCTTAACCACAAGCGCCGTGTTTAATATCTGTTCTTCAGACTCTACAGAACATGGGCCAGCTATGATAAACACTTTGCCTTCTCTAACCTCTCTATCCCCTATATATATAGACGTAGGCTCTTTTTTCCACTCTCTAGACACTAACTGGTAGTCTGTTTTTAACTCCACCACCGCCTTCACCGGCGTCTTGACTGTAATTTTTCTAGAGCCGGGGGGCGTGGCCACTATATAGTGGCCCCATAGCTCTATATACCAGGCGGCGACGCCTTGAGACTCAATCTCCTCTTTCAGAGCCCTCCCCATTGAGGAGTTTTCTACTATGTAGAGCATATCTATGTCTCAAAGTCTATATAAATAGTTACGGCTTAATTCTAGACAACATTTCTACTAGGCTCTTCGCCACTGCCTCTTTTAAAGCCTGCGGCGTCACTAACCCCTCTCTGTAGTCTTTAGCTAATGTCTCTGCGTCGTGGTATTTTCTACCGCCTATTTCTAACCCCCCGCCGTAGGGGATTAATAAATACGCCGCTATTTCATATACTGGGTTGAATTTTACGTCGCGTGGGGGGCAGTAGGCCCCCCAGATTTTTTTATAAACCTCCTCTTCGCCGTCTGTTATAAAGACGGCACTTTGTGGGCGTGACTTAGACATTTTATACATGGCATACACCTCGTCTAATTCTCTATGTGTACCTTCCATCCTCCCCACGCCGGAGAGCGACGTGATAATTGGCGTATGGAGCGCCACAGGTTTTTTAAAACCCAACTTCTCCGCCACGTCTCTAGCCAACATATGGGCCCGCCTCTGGTCCATCCCCCCCACCGCCACGTCGACGTTTAAATAGAATATGTCGGCTACTTGCATTATGGGGTAGAGTAGCTTTGAGACATCTAACTCCACTTCTTCAGCCCGCCTCCCCATGACGGGGGTAGACCTCTTTACTCTAGCTAGAGAAGTAGCCTTGGCGATTTTCACCACGAGTTGCCAATACTGCGGGTCTCTGGCCAACTCATCTCCATAGACGTATTTAAACTTCCCAATTTTGTCTAATACAGTCTTTACTCTATCCCCTTGGCTTTTCAACTCTTCCAAAGCCCCTTTGTCGTTTATCCAAGCGTGCCACGTGGCGATTAAAACTATCACCTCGAAGCCGGCCTCTCTCAACTGGGATAGTTTATACGCCCACACTAACCACCCTATGTGTATAGGCCAGAGAGGCTCAAAGCCTATATACGCCACCCCCCCTCTGAGGTTTAGAAACTCTTCTTTTGTAACTACCTCCTCCACATTTTTCAATAGGTCCATAAGTTTGATTTATAGACTATTTAAAAGCAGATATGTGACACATCTTTATATCTCAGTATTAGTTTGTATATGTGATAAAGTTAATATACAGGCTGTTTTCACTCTTCTATGTCTCAGGGGTATCTACTGTCGGGGTGGAAAGAGGGGTTTCAGAATTTGAAAAATTGATATGTAAAGCCAGGAGGTATACAGTATTGATGGCAGGCTACGACCCCGGCATCCATCTAGGCTCTTCTCTATCTGTAATTGAAATACTGGCCGCGCTCTATGGAAGTGGGAGGTTGAAATTTCACATAGCCAACGGCGCCCATAACCGAAATTATTTCGTATTGTCTAAAGGACATGCAGTCCATGCAGTCTACGCCTTGGCGGCCGCCATGGGGTATTTAACAATAGACGAGTTGAGAGAGACTGGGAGCCTCGGCAGTAGGCTACAGAACCACCCAGAGGTAGACACGCCGTTTGTAGACGTCCCCAACTCCGGCTCTCTTGGACAAGGCATAAGCCTTGCTGTGGGGCTGGCTCTCGGCCTTAGGCTAAGGGGAGAGACGGGGAGGGTTTATCTAGTAGTGGGAGACGGCGAATTAGACGAAGGACAGAGTTGGGAATCTTTCACTGTGGCCGCCCACTACGGCTTGACTAATTTAGTGACTATTGTAGATCTAAACGGCGTCCAGTTAGATGGACATAGCGAAGAGGTGTTGCGGAAAGGCGACGTGGCCGGGCGGTTTAAGTCACTTGGTTTTGAAGTTTTTGAAGTAGATGGACACGACGTTAGGCAAATAATTTCGGCGTTGGAGAGAGCTGAGTCGAGTCAAAAACCAGCCGTGGTGATAGCCAAGACTGTGAGAGGCAGAGGCGTCCCAGTTATTGAAGACACTGCCAGACAGAGACTTTCGAGAGACGAAGCTTTGAAATACGTAGAGGGGGTATGTTAGACATTGAGACTTTGACTCCTAGAGAGGCGCTGGGGAGGGCGTTGGCAGACCTAGGCGACTTGCGCAAAGACGTAGTTGTTTTAGTGGCAGACACCGGCGAGACCACTCGGGCGAGGCTATTCGCAGAGAGACACCCAGAGAGGTTTTTTAACGTAGGCATTGCAGAACAGACTATGGTGGGCGTGGCGGCGGGGTTGGCCTTGGCCGGCTTTATGCCATACGCCTTGACTTTCGCCGCCTTTATGACACGGGCTTGGGAACAGGCTAGGAATTCTGTAGATAGACTAGCCCTGCCTGTGAGGCTAGTGGGGACGCACGCAGGTTTTAGCGACGCCTACGACGGGCCGTCGCATCAAGCTCTTGAAGACATCGCCTTGTTTAGAGTATTGCCTAATTTCACAGTGCTGGCCCCCGCGGACTCTTGTGAAGTGTATAAATCGGTCACTGCCTCCGCCGCGGTGAAGGGGCCGGTGTATATACGAGTAGGGCGTGACTTTCACATACCGACTACGTGTGGACTCTACGAGTGGTTTGAAGTAGGGCGTGCATATGTAGTGGCGGAGGGGGGCGACGTAGCTATATTCACCACAGGCGTAGTACTGCCGTTTGCAGTAGAGGCGGCGCAGGTTTTAAAAGAGAGAGGTATCTCCGCCGCGGTGGTTCACTTCCCCACTATAAAGCCGTTGGATTATAGAACTGTGGAGAAATACGCAGAGGCGACCGGCGCCGTGTTGACAGTAGAGGAGCATTTCGTCTATGGAGGCTTTGGCTCAGCCGTTGCTGAATATCTCTCTCAGACTAGGCCTACTAAAATGGCGATAATGGGGCTGAAGTCCTACGGCAGAACTGCAAAGAGTCCACAAGAGTTGTACCAATACTTCGGCCTCACGTCGGAAAACATCGCAGCTAGGGCAGAGGAGTTGGTGAGACTCAGATGAAGTTATTCTATAGACACAGCCGAGGCGTCACTGAAGTAGTCGTCGGAAGAGGCCTAGACTATAAAAACTACGGGAGAGACGTTGTTGTAGTCGTCGAAGAGGGGCTCAACAGCCCTCTGCCAGACGCCCCCACTCTAGTTCTAAAGGGCGGCGAAGAGGTGAAGGACTTGTCTACATTGACTAAGATTTACCAATTTTTTAGAGAGGTGGGGGTGGATAGGTCTAGTACAATCTACGCAGTGGGGGGTGGGGCTCTTCTAGACGTAGTGACTTTCGCCGCCGGTACGTATATGAGGGGGGTGGGGCTCGTGAACGTCCCAACTACTCTCTTAGCTATGGTAGACGCCGCCTTGGGGGGCAAGGGGGCGGTGGACTGGGGACCTGTGAAGAATTTAGTAGGAGTGGTCTACCAACCTAAGGCGATTCTCTGCGACTTAAAGTGGCTAGACACTCTGCCTAGTAGAGTCTATAGATCGGCCTTCGCCGAGGTGGTGAAGTACGGAGTGTCGCTAGACGAGGAGTTTTTCCACTGGCTTGAGGCAAATGTAGAAAAGGCCTTGGGGAGAGAGGACTCAACTCTCTCGTATGTAATCTACCGCTCTCTCCAGAAGAAGGCAGAGGTGGTTGAACTAGACGAATTTGAAGAGAGAGGGATTAGACAGGTGTTAAACGTAGGTCACACAATAGGCCACGCAGTGGAGAGAGTATTCGGCCTCCTCCACGGGGAGGCTGTCTCAGTCGGGATGGTGGCTGAGTTAAGACTCTCACAAAAAATGGGGTATTTAAAAGAGGAGACTGTGGAAAGAGTTACAAAGCTGTTAGAGAGTTTTGAACTCCCCACCTATATAGACGTCAACCAGATAGAGAAAGCCGCCTCTTTGATAAAATACGACAAGAAAAAGAGAGGAGACTATATCTACATGCCTTTAGTAGTAAGGCTGGGAAAGTGGGTGTTGGAAAAAGTAAAGATTGAAGACGTGGTAGAGGCGTTGGGATATGTTGTGCGTAGAGGCAGGTAGAGTAGAGGGGAGATTTGCCGCGCCGCCGTCTAAACCAGTGACACAGAGATATTTACTAACGGCGGCTATTGCACAAGGCCCTACAACAATTAGAGGAGTGGAGTGGAGCGACGACGTAGTGGCCATGGCGAGGGCAATACAGCCCATAGCCAATCTCCAAATTTCTGGCTCTATTGTGAAAATCGAGAGTAGAGAGCCTGAGCCCCGTCGGGTGTTTAACGTAATGGAGAGCGGCTTTACTCTCAGGACAGCCGTGGCTTTATACACAGGTGTCCCTGGGCACACGGCGGTTCTATACGGAGGGAGTTTAAAAGGGAGGCCAATAGACGAGTTGATAGCAGTGTTACAGAAATTGACTAAAGTAACTAAAGTACCAGGCGCGGTGTTGATAGAAGGGAGGAGGTTTGAGAAAATAGAGGCAGAAGTGAAGTCGGACGTCTCTTCTCAATATATTTCTGGATTGATGTTTTTATCTGCTTTAGTGGGGCATGGCGTCGTGAAGCCGCTAGGCGAGAGAAAGTCTTGGGCTTTTGTAGAAGCCACAGCTGAAGTGTTGAGAAAATTCGGCGTCGGCGTGGAGATAAACGACGTAATTGAGGTGAGGGGGGCTGCAAAGAGCCCTGGCGAGTTAGAGACCCCCGGCGATCTCAGCCTCGCCTCTTTTTTAGCCGTCGCCGCGGCGGCTACTGGAGGCCGGGCGGAGATCGAGGGCGTCTTTTCAAATGTAGATTTGGCTATTTTAGATATTTTTAAAGAGATGGGGGCCTACGTGGCGCGCCGCGGCCGAGTGTTAGAAATAGAGGGGGGGTTCTACAACGGAGTAGAGGTAGATCTCGGCCATAATCCAGACTTGGTGATGCCAGTCGCCTTGGCGGCGGCCACTGTGTCTAAACGATCTGTTATTAGAGGCGTCGAGTTGCTTAAATATAAAGAAAGCGATAGAGTAGCCACTGTGTTAGACGTCTTGTATAGACTAGGAGTCGACGCGAAATATCAAGACGGCGTCTTGTACATAAAAGGCCCCCCCGGTGCTAGGGGCGTGGTTTTTCAAAGCCACGGCGACCATAGAATTGCCTTAATGGCCCTAGCCGCCGCTAAAATAGTAGGCGGTTGTATAGACGACATCTCTCCAGTGGCGAAGTCCTGGCCCTCATCTTTATTATATTTTTAAACCTTGACGTATTGTGTTGTATGAAAATCGTAGTGACGGGCGGCGCGGGTTTTATAGGCAGCCACCTCGTAGATAGACTAATAGAAGAGGGCTACGAAGTGGCTGTGGTAGATAATTTATCTAGCGGTAGGAGAGAGTTTGTAAACAAAGAAGCAGAGCTGTATATAAGAGATTTAAAAGACCCCCAGTGGGGCGTCGACGTCAGAGGAGAAGTTGTCTTTCACTTCGCCGCAAATCCAGAAGTTAGGCTATCAACTACAGAGCCCCAAGTGCACTTTAACGAAAACGTCGTAGCCACATTCAACGTCTTAGAGTGGGCGAGACAGACCGGGGTCAAGACTGTGGTGTTTGCCTCGTCTTCTACTGTATATGGAGACGCTGAGGTGATCCCCACGCCGGAGGAAGCGCCTTATAAGCCTATTTCGGTATACGGCGCGGCGAAAGCCGCTGGCGAGGTTATGTGTGGGGCATACGCCAGGCTATACGGCTTGAGGTGTTTAGTCATTAGGTATGCAAATATCGTAGGGCCTAGGCTTAGACATGGCGTGATTTACGACTTTATAATGAAGTTGAAGAAAAACCCAAAAGTCTTAGAGGTGTTGGGAGACGGGACTCAGAGTAAGAGCTATCTATATATAAAAGACGCCGTAGACGCCACGTTGGCTGCGTGGAGGAGATTTACAGAACTCGGCCTTGACTACTTAGCACTTAACGTTGGGAATGTGGACTCTGTTAGAGTTTTAGAAATTGCAAAAATAGTGGCGGAGGTCTTGGGGCTGGCTCCAGAGATTAAACTAGCCCCCGCCACTTCAGACGGGAGGGGTTGGCCTGGAGATGTTAAATACATGGCTCTCTCTATTTCAAAACTGTCGAAATTAACTAAGTGGAGCCCCGCTATGACGAGCGCAGAGGCTGTGAGAAAGACTGCAGAGGATTTAGCCAAGGAGCTATGGTAGACACTTTAATCACCGCGGCGTTATTCACAGTAGTGGTTGTATACACTTGGCTAAGGAGGCGGGGGGCCCGGTGTTAAATCTTCAACACTCTCCTCCCTATGTAGCCCCCCCTCTGCGTCTCTTCTAAGAGTTTTGGAAGATCTGTAAAGCTGTGGGTTGTATATACTGGCTTGACTACTCCTTGTGCAATTAGACGAAGCGCCTCTTCTAAGTCTTTTCTTCCGCCTTGTATCACCGGCAGTATCTCTATCTCTTTTAGTATCAAAAGCCCTAGGGGCAATGAGGTGTGTTTTGGGTCGACGTTTCCAATCAACACCACTCTGCCGCCCCAGTTTAGAGACCTCACTGTCTGTTCTAGCGTGGGTCCACCTACGCACTCCACGGCGTCGTCGGCCCCCCCTAGTTTTTTCACCTCTTCTGAAAAGTCTCTACTAGACACTACGTAGTCTGCGTATTTAGCCACCTGGTCCACTTTACCTGGGCTGGTGGCGGCTATGACTCTAGCCCCCATTGCCTTGGCCAACTGTACTGCGTGTATTCCAACTCCGCCGCCGGCCCCCGTGATTAATATAGTTCTGCCCCCCAGCGGGGCTAATTTCCTCAACCCCCTCACTAATGTAGATAAGACACAGCCGGCGAAGGCCGCGGCTTCGAATGAGACGCCAGGCGGAATTTTAACTAGAGATTTATAGTCTACTGATATATATTCAGCAAACGCGCCAGAGATATCTTCTCCATATATTTTTCTACTTCTACAGAGGTACTCACGGCCACTTCTACAATAGCTACATTCTCCACAATATTCATACATCATGCCGGCCACGGCGTCGCCTTTTTTCAAATCCACTACGTCGCCTCCCACCTCCTCCACTACTCCTGCGAATTCATGCCCAGGCACAATGGGTAGTTTAACTCGTTGGAAGCCTCGCCAGGCGAGGAAATCTCTATAACAGACGCCGGCGGCCACTACTCTCACCACCGCCCTCCCCGGAGTCGGCCTCGGCGGCTCTATCTCAACGAGCGTGGGGGGGCGGCTGAAGTCTTGGAGTAGATACGCTTTCATTAATCTTCTGCCTCTATCGCCTTTACTCCTATGCCGAGGAGTCTTCTAAAGACTCTGTCTAACAATCTTACGTACGCCCCTCTGTGGCCTATGAAGGCGCCGAATTCGTTCTTTTTCACTTGTATTAAGAGCTCTGGGCCGGCGAAGTCTGCGTCTACAATATGTTTAGAGATCCACCCCACTGGGTGTATTGCCCGGGCCCATTGTTTAAAATCTAGTGACATTTCTAAAAGCCTCAGTCTCGCCCCCACTTCGTTTTCAATAGTTTTTATCCTCTCCCCGCCGCGCCCCACGACTCTGCCCAACTGCCCCTCTTTGACTATTAACAAAGCGTCGGGCACGCCCTCTGTCTTTATCCCCAGTGAGTCTTTGTCTGATCTAAACTCTACTGCTGTGACTATGTCTGCGTCTGGGGCGAATATCCTAGCGGTTTCGTAGATATATTTCTCACTCTCTGAGAGCTGTCTCTTCCTCATTCTCAACTCTAAGGCGAGTCTAATCCCCCTCCTCGCCCCCGGCCTCACTATATCCTTTACGCCTAGGTCTACCACCTCCGCCTTCTCTTCCCCTAGCAGCGCCTCTCTTAACAACGTCGCCCCGTCTTTCTCTAGGTCCGGCTGGCGTTGGAAAATTGGGTCTCCGGCCACAATTAGTCTACTGCCTCTCCCCAATCTAATTAATATCTCCGCAGCGCTTTCCGGTTTTACATTCTGAGCGTCGTCGAGAAAAATAACACTGTTGTCAAAAGTCCTCCCTCTTAGGTATGAGACGTCTGTTACTACGACTTTCTCTTCTCTTAACAACTTCTCTATGTAGCTCCTCTCTGCGTAGGGCCCAAGTATGTCTTCTAAATAAGCCGAAGCTATTTTGTAGTACATCTCTCCGAGTCTCTCCGGCGTCAAGACTTCGCCAGTGGCTACGTCTACGATAGGCCTCGCTATTATAAATCTCTTCGCCTTGCCGCTCTCAACTGCCCAAATGCCGTAGGCTATACTCAAAAGCGACTTGCCAGTGCCAGTTGGGCCAAAGAGCCCAATTAATTCATTGTCTACTTCTTTTAACACATTGACAGCTCTCTCCTGCCCCACAGTCATTGGCTTAATTTTGTCAAACATAGCACAAAATGGGGGAGTGCTTATAAACATTGATTTTACTTTTTAAACATGAAGCCAGTGGTGGCAGTGGCCGCCGCCGCTGTGAAAGACGGCAATATTTTACTAATAAAGAGGAAATACCCGCCTAGTAAAGGCAAGTGGTCGCTGGTTGGGGGCCACGTAGAGCTGGGGGAAAGATTGGAAGATGCAGTCTTGAGAGAGTTGAAGGAGGAGACCGGAGTGGAGGGGGTGGTGAAGAAATTTCTCGCGCCGGTGGAGTATATTGAACTAAACGGCAGCGATGTCGTACACCACTACGTAATTTTAGTCTACCTTGTAGAAATCATAGGCGGCACCCCCGCGGCGTCAGACGACGCAGAAGAGGCGGCGTTGGTGCCTATTGAAAAGGCTTTGGAGATGGATATTACAAAAACAACTAGAGAGGTCTTAACTAGACTATTGGCGGAGTTTCAAAATTCTTAAGTAAGCCTCCTCCACCGCCTCCCCTATTATAGACTCGGCTTGCGCCAATTTAACCAAGGCCTTTATCGTAGTGCCCCCCGGCGTGGCGACGTATTGAGGAAGTTTTTCAATAGTAAACCTGTCGTCTAGACTAGGCAGACTGGCGAATAGAGAGAGTACTAACTCTCTCGCCAAGTCCCAAGGCACTCCTATATTGACTCCGGCTTTTATCAAAGCCATGGCTATTTCTGAGACAATGGCGGGGCCGGAGCCTAGGAGTACAGTTAGTGGGTCTATCAACCTCTCCTCTACCCAAAAAGTAGGGGCTAGGTACGACAACACTTTGTCTACTAACTCGTCGTGGGGCCCCGCCACCGCTATGGCAGTCAGCCCGACGTTAGTCATCGCACGGTAGGGCTTTGCAGATAGTCTACTCAACGTGTCTAAAGTTGCGCCCGCTACGAAAGAGACTAGAGGCTTCTCTGTGTAGAAATTCAACTCAGCCAAATTGGCGGGTTTCACTGTGAGAATTAATAAATGGCTCTTCTCCACAACCACCTCGTTGTTTAAATACACCTCGAGGCCGAGGGCGGAGAGCCTCTCTTTAGACCGTTGTGACTTTACTGACGCCACTACTTTAATACTATTGCCGTGTAGTCTCAAAGCTATTTGACTCCCCAGTTTACCAGCTCCCACAACTCCTACAGTCAACTGGGGGACGCATAGAGAGTGAAAAATATTAACTTAAAAATATACATGTCTAATGTACTTCGCCGTGATTGGAAAAGCCGTGAGAGAGAGATCGGCCAGCCCCGCTATGCACAAAGCCTCTTTTAAAAAATTGGGGATAGACGCCGAGTATTGGGCAATAGACGTGCCGAGAGAAGAACTTAGTTGTTTTATACAAATAGCTAGACTCAACTTAAGGGGGTTTAACATAACAATTCCCCATAAAGAAGAAATAGTTAAACACCTCGACGTCTTGTCTACAGAGGCGAGAGCGATAGGGGCAGTGAACACAGTCTCGAACATAAACAACGTCTTAATGGGGTACAACACAGACGCCTCCGCCGTGTATAACCTCGCGGGGAGGTACATAAGGGGGGCAGACGTATTAATAATCGGCGCGGGGGGCGCGGCGCGGGCAGCTCTATTCGCCTCTATTAAAGCAGAGGCGTCTAAAGTGTACATAATGAATAGGACTTATGAAAAGGCAAAGGCCTTGGCACAAGAGTTTATAAATAAATTTAGAGTAGAAATAGCCCCAGTGCCTTGGTTAAATACAACAAGGGCTAAAGTTGTGATAAACGCAACTCCAATACACAACCAAGTACTGGCAGATTTGTCAGAAGCCGACTTGTACGTAGAATTTGTCTACACCCCCACGCCGTTTACAAAAATGGTAGAAGAAGCCAATCGACGCGGCGTCAGAGTAGTAGACGGAGTAGAGTTGTTAGTTGAACAAGGCGCAGAGGCCGAGAGAATATGGCTGGGGGTAGAGCCAGACAAGTCAGTTATGAAAGAGGCTGTGCTGAAATTCTTAAGGCTATGAACACCTTTGGTAGAGAGTTTAGAATTACAACCTTCGGCGAGTCGCACGGAAAGGCGATAGGCGTTGTGATAGACGGCGTCCCCGCCGGCCTCCCACTGTCAGAAGTAGACATAAGGAGAGAGCTAGACAGAAGATTATTCTGCCACATACCCGTACTAAACCCCCGCTGCGAGCCAGAAGATTTTGAAATACTCTCAGGCGTCAAAGACGGCTACACACAAGGCACCCCCATTACAATAGTCATATGGAATAAAAAAGCCATATCGAACTACTACGACGAGTTGTGGATGAAGCCCAGGCCGGGGCACGCAGACTTGGCGTATTATATAAAATACGGTCGCCACTACGACCACAGAGGGGGCGGCAGAGCCTCTGGGAGGACCACAGCGGCTATCGTGGCGGCTGGGGCCGTGGCCAAGAGACTAATTGAGACGCTGGGGGTAGAGGTGGCGGGCCACATCATAGAACTAGGCGGAGTGGAGATAGACACGCCCTACAGTTTTGAAGATATAAAAAAGAGTTGGGAGAGACCGCTGCCTGTGGTGGACCAATCCGCCTTGGGGAAAATACTGGAAAAAATTAGAGAGGCTGTGTTAGAAGGCGACAGTATAGGAGGCGGCGTAGAGGTGTATATAGTAGGCGTCCCCCCAGGCCTTGGCGAGCCTCACTTCGGCAAAATAAAAGCTGACTTAGCGGCGGCGGCTTTGTCTATTCCAAGCGCAGTGGCCTTCGACTGGGGGTGGGGGAGGAGACTCGCCAAGCTAAAAGGAAGCGAGGCCAACGACCAGATAGTACTAAGAGACGGCAGGCCGCGTCTAGAGACTAATAAAATAGGCGGCTCTCTAGGAGGTATCACATTAGGAGAGCCTATCTACTTCCGCGTCTGGTTTAAACCAACTCCCTCAGTCAGAAAGCCACAGAAGACAGTAGACCTATCTACTCTAGAAGAGACTACTATACAATTCAAAGGCCGCTACGACGTCACCACAGTCCCCAAGGCCTTAGTGGCGCTGGAGGCCATGGCGGCAGTAGTCATAGCAGACCACGCATTGAGGTCAGGTCTAGTAAGAAGAGACAAACCCCTCAACGAGAGAAATAATCCGCAATAATTTTCAAAAGAGGCACGTTATAGACCAAATCTCTAAGAGCGACTACGCCATAGAGTTTGCCCTCCTTTGTGACTATAACTCTCCTCACATTATTCTCTCTCATAGCTAACAGAGCCTCGGCAACGTGGACATCTACGTCAACAGTAATCAAAATTTTATTCATCACCTCAGACACAGGAGTCTGCAAATCCACCCCCATTAGAATAGCCTTCAACACATCGCGCTCCCCCACAATCCCCACAGGCCTAGAAGGGTCAGAGGGGTCAACCACCACCACCGAGCCAACCCCCCTGCTCAACATAAGCTCAACAGCCTCTCGTAGAGAGGCGCCGGGAGTACAAGTCACAACATTAGTCTTCGCCACAGAGGCAACTTTCACATTACAGATAAAAAACCACTTTTAAAAAACTTATTCACAACACTCATAGACAACTCTACATACCTCTAAACAAATCAATCCGACACTTCTCACACCATCCAGTACCAAACATAGAAAAACACCAACACATATATAACAAAACCCACTACAACACAACGTTGTATATACACAGACAAAAATAATTGGAGAGAAATGTAAAATCTAGTTATCATAAAACCCCCACGCCGCTGCCACGTCCGTATGTCTTTGAAATCTAAGCCTCAACCTTGCTGTTAAACTTCTCGCTGTCAATAGTGAGGTGCGCCGCAGAGCTCCCCGCGCTTATACGCCTCCGCGCCCTTGGCGGCCGGGAGCGGCCTACCGTATTGTTGTAAACCCCAAGAGGGGCTTAAAAAACGCCGGACACCACATCCTTCCCGGAACCCGTAGATCACGACGTCGCATTACCCGACGCAACGGCTTTTCCTAACGCGGAGCCCAGCCCCCAAGTATCACTCCGGCCTCGCGCGGCCGCAGATCCTCCTCTTGTATTTGAGGGCTAGGTACTCGTCTAAGTCGCAGAGGTCCTCGCAGCCGAACCACTGAGCCTCCCTCGTCCCGTAGAGGGGGCCCCAGAGCCCGTCCTCACACGCGGCGGGCCTAACCACGAACTCCCACTTGACGCTCCTAACAGGCCACTTTAACACCAGCTCCGGGTCTACGGGAGGCGTGTAGTAGTCCCACCGCCTAGCCCCGACCCTCCTAGCTACCTCTCCCACTTTCTCCAACTGCTCCCTAACCCACTTGACGGGGATTACCGGGTAGTACGGCATGTACGGAGGGCCTCTTACGTCAAGCACCGAGCCGCGGTACGGCCATTTGGCCACGACTTTATCCCCCTCTCTCTTTGCGATGTAAAGGCCGTCCTCTCCCATCAGAACCCACTCCCCCGTGTCTAAAGTGCCGAGGACGAAGTCCCATGCGATGTATTCGTCCCCGCCCCTCCCCACAAGCCTCAAATAGTCGTTGTCGCGTTCTACAATGCGGAACTCCTCGCCCGTCAGTTTGCCGGAGCCGGGGAACTCGTGGGGGGGAAGGTAGGGTATTGCCTCCAGGTCTCTAAAGGCGTGTCTCCCCACTTTGTAAATCGCCGTGAGGAGAAAAGCCGGGTCAACTCTCGGGGGTAACGGCGGCAACTCCTCGAGCGTCGTGAGGACTACCACGCCGCCTCCGCAAGCAACAAGCCTAGACCCGCCCGGCCCAGGCAGAGGCGGGTAGGGCGCGTCAGCCGGCCGCTTGTACGCCTCGCACTCCAGCTCCACGTCGGCGTTGACGGCGAAGGCCCCACCCCAGGCAACGCCCAGCACGTACCTCCCCACCCTCCGGTAGGCCAAGACGGGAGAGGCGACGCAATGCCGGCGACTTGCTAGATCCTCCACAACTCCGCCCGGGCCGCTACTTAAAAACATTTAGGAGAGTTGCGGGGGCGCCTTAGCCCCCGCCCAGCATGTCTATAAACAGCCCCAGCTCCCCGCGGTAGGGCGAGGCCAAACTGGAAAGCCTATCTCTTAGCAGATCTCCAAAAACGCCGATGTTATCGCCGGCCCTCAAGTCGAGGGCGTCCCTAACCACGTAGTGGATCTTCTTCAGCCATTCCATATTGACGAGTTGCTTAGCGGTAGCGTCAAAAATTCCAACCGCGACCCGGCCGTTCGCCTCGTCGAAGAGAACATATACGTACTTAAACTTCGCCGCGTCGACCCCGGGCGGAACCACCAAGCTATCCACAGAGATAGGGGTAATCCAAGAACTGCCCACAACATACGTCTGGCCCCTAGCCAAGGAGCCAGCGCCGCTGAAGACGTACGTGGCCAAAGCCACGTACTCCCCCGAAGCCCCTCTTCCCACCTCTTCATCCCAGTTCCTTAACGCTTGGAGAACCCCGCTAATTTCGCTTAACAACTCATTCCACTTGTTGTAGTAGCTCGGCTTCACCTCGCCGAGAATTATAGTCTCAGCATCTTACACGCCGAGGATATCGGCACTTCTCGGAGCTCCTGCCTGGCTTATAAAAAGCGCGTTTTCAGCCCCAAGACTCTCCCCCAACGCTTTAGCCAACTTTACATTCTCCCCCGATGGTTTAGCTATGGCCACCTCAGTGGCGATGCGCCCCATTTCGGCCCTCCCCGCCGCGTATAGAAGGGAGGCCGCCACGTCCTTCACAACATCGTGTAGTCTTACTCCCCACTTCTCCACAACCCCCAAGCCATACAGACGGATCAAATACACCTCGCCCCCCTCTACACTACGCCTTAAAACCTCCGAGTTCTTCCCAAAAATAGCAGAGAAGAGCAGAGCCCTGCCCATGTCGTTGTACACGCCTAGCAGAGGCTTGTCGCCGCTGAAAATACCAAACATCTTGTCCTTGTTTTCGAATACGTATACCCTAACGTCGTACCTTCCCACCGATATGACATCTATCAAACTCACCTTTTTCGGAGACAGACGTAGGCCATATGCATCTATTTGCAACTGATAAAACCTAGGCTCACCTGCTTGGTTGAACCCGAAGCGCCTGTGATCCATGGCGATGTACGGCGCCTTGCCGTACTTCCTGAGAATTATCGGGAACTTATAAGACGGGATAATAGGCCCATGGCTGGCCGGAAACGCCGAGAGCGCCGCCAGCTGTCTGTACCCCAGCCAGTGTTTGTTGTTTACAAGCTTGGACAAGTCGACAAAAGTAGAGACTATGCCGGCCCACTTGGCGATTTCAACCTCTTGGGCGTAAGTGGAAAAGGCCTCGAGGGCCCCGTCGATAAAGCAGTGGGAGTAATTCCCGTATTTAGAAGCCTCGGCGTAGAGATCGTCGGCGAATTGTTGCGCCGCGTCGAAAGGCTTGCCGAGGAAAAGCATGACGCCGGAGCCAGAGGCCAGGAGGGAGGCCATGAGGCGAGAGCGCTGGAGCACCGGCCCGCCCGCCATAAGGGCCGCGTCTGCGATCTCCCGCCAGGGGATTTGCCCCGAGGCCGCCTCCTGGTAGGCGTCCCAGCCCAGGAGCACGCCGTTGGCGAGGAGGTCTAGGTAGAGGACGGCCTTAATGGGGCGGGAGAGCTTCCTCCAAATCTCAAGCGCCTTCTCAGAGGCCTTGGCCGCCCCGCCGGCGGCCTTCGCCAACTCCCCCACGCCAGTTGTCATCAGCACAAAGCCCGCGGCCGCGTCGAGCTCTGCGACAACGCCCTGGAGGCCCAGCCTCTCCGCGGCCCAGCTCCTCCCAGCCCCCCGCGCCTCGGCGCATTTATCCCCAGTCACGCCGCCCCAGAACTGCTCCAGCCTACCCCAAAGCCAGTTGAGGAAAGAGCCGTTCTGCGTCACAAGCCGGCCCTCTGTGTAAAAAACGTAATTGCTCCAGCTGTAACTACCCGCCGCCCGAATCCGGTAGGAAAAGACGTAAGAGCCCCCCTCTCTGGCAACGCCGTAGAGGTACAGCTCGTAGACAGAGCGCGGCGGGAGCGTGACGTTTGTTAAAGACAGCCTCGACCCGTGGGCAACGCCGGAGCTCCCCGTTTTGTTAGAAAGGCGTAGCTCCACGGCCCACGTGACTGAGACGTTGCTCGGGTTGACGAGGAGGAGCCGGCCCGCGTTAGGCCACTGGACTTCAAGAGCCAGGGGCACTACGTAAGTGAGGTCGGGCTGGAGGTAAAACACGGCGGAGCCGTACTTCCTCTCCACTGCAGTCACGTTGTAGCCCAGCGGACGCGTGAGGAGGGAGGCCTCCGTCG
>JAWBJM010000012.1:0-29659 GCA_038832545.1 Pyrobaculum sp. | reverse complement strand
TCTCCTTTGAATCGTAAATGTACTTAACAAGTCTTGATACAAAAGCAAGCAAGTACCTAGTTAATCCTAAATCACAAAGAGAGCTTTAAGTCTATACAGTTGATAGAGTCCGACGGGAGGTATTCAATAGTTGTCCACACGGCGTCTGGGCAGGTGGAGCATAGGCTTTTATCTATAGGCGAGCAGAACTTAGCGGCTTTGGCGCTTAGAGTGGCGTTGGCTAGGGCGTTGTTGGGCTGGGCTCCTTTTATAATGTTTGACGAGCCTACAGAACACTTAGACGAAGAGCACCGTAGGAGAGTTGTTGAGCTTGTGAGAGATTTGACTTCTATCGTGCCTGTGGTTATAGTGACGTCGCACCTTGGGGAGTTTGAAGAAGTGGCTGATTTAGTTATACAGCTTTGACTAGCTGCTGTTCTAACACCCAGACGGGGGCTGTGAGCAACGCCACGTAGCCGCCGAAGGCTTGGGTGAGTGTTTTTGACTCCTCTACTCCTTTGGGGACGACCTCTATCTTGACGCCTTTCTCCTCTGCCTTCATGATAATTTCTAACACTGTCTCTTCGCCTAGCTCCTCGGCCACTATGGCCACCTCCGCCAGGCCTGTCTCTATTGCTTTTAACACTCTGTCTCTGCCGTAGACTATATAGTCGCTTTTCTTAACGGCGTAGTACATCACTCTCTCCATTAACTCCTTGGCTTTTACATACTCACTTTCTTTAAGCTGCTCCTGGGCGTTTTTAATCGCCTCAACTACGCCGTACTCATTAGCACAGCAGGCGGGGACTATGGCCAACACTTTATCTTTTAGCCTATAGTCGAGGCCGCCCTCTTCTAAAAAGTCCTCCTTCGTGGGGCCCGGCCCCGCCACAATTATGCCTTTGAGCGTCGGTATCTGTAGAAATATCTTATTGACCTCCTCCGCTAAGATTTTATAAAAAGTCTCGGCGAGGTGTTCAGTCTGTCTCTTAAATCTATTTGCAGACTGGCCACCTGCGTGGTGTTTTCCAGGTACGAAAAACTCAACTGTCTTCACCACCTCCCACTGGCCGCCTTTCAATAAGGCAATTACTGCCTCTCCCCTCTCCACAACAACTATCCCGTAGACCACGCCGGCGTGGAGTTGGTCTTCGAGTAGTTCTGTGTGGAATGCGGTGTCGCAGATGTATTTAAACGTGTTGATGGGCTGGGGAGGCACTACTACGTAGTATACCCACTCGTAATTGCCCTGGTTTACCATGTGGAAACCGGCGAATATAGCCATGCCGTTGGGCGGCGCCTTCGCCTCTCCTTTTAAGTTATTCACCATTCTCTCTAATGTGTCTTGGACATGTGTCCTCGTGGTCTTGTCTTTAATATTGGCGGCGGTGGACCACTCCGACCTCAACAGCCCCACTACGTCTGGCATAGGCCTCTCTGAGTTTACGTATAAAGTAATTAGAGTAGTGGCGTAGCCTCTAAATTTTTTCAATAAGTTAATAAATGCCCTCAACTCTACCGCCGTCTTTATGTAGTACACGCCGTTTGGAGGTCTGGCAAAGCTCATAGCCCATCTTTTGTCTAGTCTTTAAATAATTGATGGGAAGGTTTTTAAACCCACTCTTCAATTGGCCTATGTCTCTCGCCGCCAAGAGGAAAGTACGTATTAGACTATATGGCACAAACCCAGCGGATGTTGAACAAGTGGCTAGAGAAATAGTGGACCTTGCAAAAAAGATGGGAGTGTCTGTAAGAGGCCCCGTGCCCCTCCCCACTAAGAGGCTGTTAGTCACTGTGAGGAGGGCCCCCTCCGGCCAGGGCTACCACACGTTTGACCACTGGGAGATGAGAATTTCAAAGAGGTTGATAGATATCGAGGCCTCTGAGAGAGTTTTGAGGAGGTTGATGACTATTAGAGTGCCCGATACTGTAAAAATAGAGCTACAATTAATTTAATGAATATTTCAACTTTTGTTGTCTATATAGCACTGGCTCTTCTACTCGCCGCTGTGGTAGTCCTCGCCTACGTCATCTATGTCTATTTGACAGAGGAGCAGACTGTACAAAACGTCAAGAAGGCCTCCGCTCTTTACTACACCGCCAGCGCCACTTGGCTTGAGGTAGTGTAGTACACAAGGCCGTTTTTTACAACTCTCTTAACTCTCCCCTCTCTTTCTAAGACGTATAGATGCCACTGTAGTGAGCCCCACGTAAGCCCCGTGGCCTTCGCCAACTGGCCTTGTGTCATTGGGCCCTCTTTTTCTAACAGCTCTAGGATTTGTCTCCTCCTTGGGTCTGTATATGAAGTGGCTGACTTCGCCCTCCCCATGGCGACGGCGTGTATCCAATTTAAAAAATCTTACGTAGCGCCGTCTATACAAAAGACTATTTTCCTAATGGCGGCTTTTATCTCGTCGAGGCTAGGCGTCTCTACGCCGAAGATTTTCGCCTCTATTGCCGCGGCGAGCCAAAATAGTCTTAGTTTAGCCAAGGCCAGAGTCTTATTGGCCTCCTCCACCGCGGCTTCTATTGAGGCGAGGGGCCTCCCCCCTCTCTTTAGAGGAATGTCTAGTCTCTCTTCGCCTAGGATTTCTACAAATATTCCGCCTCTATTTATTGTAATTATGCCACTGTGTTTATGTCCAGTCTCTCTGCCGATTTCTACAAGTCTGTAAGCCGTCTTTGCGTTTTTCGTAGCTATGTGTATAATGGCGCCCCTCACCATAAGCCACGCGTTGTCTATATTAGAGACTGCCTCTTCTACTAAGTCCGGCGGCACTGGGTGGTGCCACTTAGCCACTGGCTTAAAGCCCCTCCCCTTGCTGTAACTAGGCCTAGAGGCCTCCGCCACTAATATCCTCCCACTGCAGCTAGAGGTGGTATATATATCGGGGTGGCTGTTTAAAAGTCTCAACAGCGGCAAGATGTCTCCATCTACTCTCTCTTGTAGCGCCTCTCTCTCTAGCCTCTCTACAAAAGCCTTCTTCCTCGCCTCGAAGACTTTTACATCAACCACCCCCATTGAGTGTGTAAAAGGCGTAAACTATTTAAGCACTCTAGAGTGAAAAAACTGGCGGCGGTAGTCTAGCCTGGTTTAGGATGGCGTAGAGGCGCCGGGCCTCTCCAGAAGCCTTCCACGCCTCCGAGGAGAGCCGTTGATCCCGGGTTCAAATCCCGGCCGCCGCATCTTAACAACTCTTCAAAGAAGTCGAATACCCCCCTCTTCTTTTTCTTATTGGTGTACTCAGCCTCCCAAGTTCTATACCTCTCGTCTTCGTAATACTCGTGTACTCCTTCACCTGTAACTCTCCTCCGTCTAGCCACGCCCCTCCGCATTTTGGACACGCGTCTATCTCAGCCTAGGCCTTAGCTCTATCCCGCATACTGGGCATAGCTTCACGTGGGCTGTCTGAGTTGTAGACATTGTATAAATAGACTATTTCGTCTATTGTGAGTTGGTACACTCTCTTGTCGGAGTCTGCGAGTTTAAGTCTCCTAAGCGTCTTCCTCCTGGCTGAGAACAACGCCGCTGTGAATTGTTGAAATTTTTCAAAATCTTCTACACATGGACGGCGCGGTGTTAGTTTAACTACTGCTGAGTATACCCTGGGGGGTGGGTAGAAGGCGGCGGGCGGGAGGACTCTGAGGATTTCTACGTCGTAGTGACACCTCACTGCCACTGTCAGCCTCCCGTAGTTCTCCCCTCCCGGCTCCGCCGTCAGTCTCTCCGCCACTTCTTTCTGTATTGTCACCACCGCCGGGAGTCTATATCTTGTGAGTTTTAGAAGTAGTGGAGAGGTTATTGAGTAGGGTATGTTTGAGGCGAAGAATTGGGCAGGTGGCCACTCCACCTCTAAGGCGTCTCCATGTATAACCACTACGTTGGGGGGCGCAGAACTGCGTAATCTCTCCACTAGTCTGGCGTCTACCTCAATGGCGTATACCACACGGGCTTTTTTAGCCAACGCCGTAGTCAAAGCCCCCTGGCCTGGTCCTACCTCAATTACGTCGACGCCTGGGGGGACTTCTGAGGCTATTTGCTCAGCCACTGTGTAGTCTCTGAGGAAGTGTTGGCCTAGGCGCCGGCGTCTCTTCACATATTTATAACTTAGTATTTTTAAATCTGTGGACTTAAAGACAATTGGTTTAAAGACGGGGCTAGAGATCCACATACAGTTAAACACAAAGAGGAAGTTGTTCTGCCACTGTCCGCCAGTATTGAGAGACGACGAGCCGCATTTTAGAATTGAGAGGAGGCTACATATCTCTCTTAGTGAACTAGGCGCCGTGGACCCCGCCGTGGAGTGGGAGGTGAGGAAGAAGAGGCGGTATGTGTATGAGGGGTATAGAGACTCCACTTGTTTAGTAGAGCTAGACGAAGAGCCGCCTCACCTCCCCGACGAAGAGGCGTTAGTCACAGCTGTGGCGGTGGCTAAGATTTTTAACGCAAAGCTCTTCGACGAGATACACGTAATGCGGAAGATTGTTGTAGATGGCTCAAACGTCTCTGGCTTCCAGAGGACTATGTTAGTGGCGTATGGCGGGAGGGCGAAAATCCTAGGCTACGACATTGGGGTCGAGACTATAGCTCTTGAAGAAGACGCTGCGAGGAAAATAAAGGATGAGGGCAAGTATATCTACTATCGATTAGATAGATTAGGCATTCCCCTCGTAGAGATAGCCACTGTGCCTATGTCCTACACGCCGCAGGAGGTAGAAGAAGTGGCGTGGATTATTGGCTATAGTGTAAAAATCACGGGGAGGGCCAAGAGGGGAGTTGGGACAGTGCGTCAAGACGTCAATGTGTCAATTGCCCAGGGGGCTAAGACGGAGATCAAAGGCGTGCCCGACCTCTCTCTAATTCCAAAAGTAATTGAATACGAAGCCATGAGGCAGTTAAACCTTCTTAAGATTAGAGATGAGTTGAAGAGACGAGGCGTCGCTAAGTTAGAGTTGTCTATAATAGATGTCTCCGACGTGTTTAGAAATACGAAGTCTAAAATTGTGAGGAATATATTAGACAGAGGGGGGGTCGTGCTGGGCGTAAAGACGCCTGGCTTTAGTAAACTTCTGGGCTTTGAGATTCAGCCGGGGCGTAGATTCGGCTCTGACTTAGCCGACTACGTCAGAGCTTGGACTGAGCTAGGAGGTCTGATCCACAGCGACGAACTGCCTGGCTATGGAATATCAGCTGATGAGGTGAGACACGCAGCGGCGAAGATGGGCGTAGATAGTTTTGTCTTATTGATGGGGACTGAGGAGAGAGAGTTGTTTGAAGCCGCCAGGGTGGTGGTGGATAGATTAAACGCGGCGTTTGAGGGCGTGCCCGAGGAGACTAGAGCGGCGAATCCAGACGGCACTACTAGATTTCTAAGGCCTAGGCCCGGCGCGGCTAGGATGTACCCAGAGACCGACTTGCCGCCTGTGAAAATAACTTTTGAAATTGTCAAAGCGGCTGAGGAGGCGGCTAGGCGTACGTTAGACGCCAAGTTGGCAGAGTTGACGTCTATGGGGGTGAGTAAAGATTTAGCACTGCGTTTAATAAAGTCGCCGCATTTAGACAAATTTGAAGAATACGCCGCCCGTTTTAAAGACGTGTCGCCGCAGTTAATCGCCTCTATTTTAGTAAATACAGCTAAGGCTCTGTCTAGAGAAGGGGTAGAGGTGTCTGAAGAGAAGTTATTGTCTATCTTCGACGCGCTT
Source organism: Pyrobaculum sp. (assembly GCA_038832545.1). Lineage (GTDB taxonomy): Archaea > Thermoproteota > Thermoprotei > Thermoproteales > Thermoproteaceae > Pyrobaculum. The sequence continues at coordinate 23,977 of JAWBJM010000012.1, read as the reverse complement.
CAGAGGAGAGTTATAACTAAAGAGGCTGTTGAAGACATACTACGGAATTTAAAGCCAGGTGAGTCGGCAGAGGAGGCGGCTAGGAGACTAGGGCTTGTGAGACTTCCTTATGAAGAAGTGGCGAAGATTGTTGAACAAGTGGTGAAAGAAGTGGGTAGAGAGAAGGCGCTGGGGGAGGTTATGAAGAGGTTTAGAGGTAGAGTAGACGTAGATGATGTTAGACGTGTTCTACAGTTATATTTTTAAGTATCTTTTTTAAAGTGGCATAATGACGAAGATTTACATTGCGTCGGACGTAATAGGCTTTTTTGCAATTGACGAGTCGGGGAGGTTGGTAGATAAAGAGCTGTACGAGAGGAGAGTGGACTTGGTGTCGAATAGGCTTTTAGAATTAGAGAAGTCAAACTATGTCCCGGAGCTCATTAATTTAATTAATAGAGTGAAGCAACGGGGGAAGGTGGTAGTGGAAGACCCAGAGCTGGCCCGTAAGTTAGTGACTGTGGTTAAAGATGTAGAAGTGGCGGCTGAGAGCCCCGCGCAGCCGCTGGTGGCTTTTAGACAGAGTTTTTCTAAATTTCTTGAACAACTAGGCCTCTCTTGGGATAGCTATAGAGAATTTCTATTTGAAGTAAGCGACTATGTAACGAGGCTGAAGTTGAGACAGGCAGTGGAGAAACGCGACCTCTTTATCGCACAAGCTATTAGTACACTAGACGATGTAGACAAGATTTTGAACTTAATAGCGTCTAGGATTAGAGAGTGGTATGGACTACACTTCCCAGAGGTTGAGGAATTGGTGAGAGACAATAGAGAGTATGTAAAAATTGTCTACTATATAGGCCACCGTTCTAAAGTAGACGGCGAGGCGTTGAGAAAAATACTGCCAGATCTACCGGAGGAGAGAGCTAGACGTATAATAGAGGCGGCGAAGAAAAGCATAGGCGCCGAGATGTCGGAGTGGGACTTAGACCAGTTGAAGACCTATGCAGAGGTCTACCTCAAATTAGATAGCTATAGAGAGAGCTTAGCCACATACATCGACGAGGCTATGAAAGAAGTGGCGCCAAACGTCAGAGAGTTAGTGGGGCCTCTGTTGGGGGCCCGTCTTATAAAACTAGCTGGTGGGCTAAACCGCATGGCTTTTCTACCAGCCTCTACTATACAAGTCTTAGGCGCAGAGAAGGCTTTATTTAGAGCGTTGCGAACTGGCGGGAAGCCTCCGAAACACGGCGTGATTTTCCAATACCCAGAGATCTTTAGATCTCCCAGGTGGCAGCGGGGTAAAATAGCCAGAGCTCTGGCGGCTAAGTTGGCAATAGCAGCTAAGGCAGACGCCTTCACTGGGAATTTCATAGCCCCAAGGCTCAAGGAGGAGTTGTTAAAGAGAATTCAAGAAGTTAAGACTCTATACGCCAAGCCTCCGCCTAAGGCCCCCCAGCCGCCCTCGAGGCCTCCTCCGCCGCCGCCAAGGGGAGGAGATAGGAGGCCGCCCTCTAGGAGAGAGAGGGGACGGCGTTAAATATATAAATTGAGGCTGGTTTAGACTTATGTCTATTGAAGTTGTAGAAGTCAAGCCACACGACTTACACTACGGCGTATATATTATGAAGTTCGAAGACGGGAGTGAAAGATTAGCAACTAAGAACTTGACCCCCGGCAAGAGAGTGTATGGAGAGAGGTTAGTGAAGTGGGGAGGTGTGGAGTATAGAGAGTGGAACCCCTACCGTTCTAAACTAGCCGCTGCGATTTTAAACGGGCTTAAATTTGTCCCCATTCGAGAGGGTACCCATATGTTATACCTAGGCGCTGCCTCTGGCACGACGCCTAGTCATATCAGTGACATAGTGGGAGACAGCGGCGTGATATACTCTGTAGAGTTCTCCCCGAGAGTTTTTAGAGAATTTATGGAAAAGTTAGTAGACCAAGGCAGGAGGAACGTAGTGCCGATTCTTGGAGACGCCAGATTCCCCTTCCAATACGCCCACTACATAAAGGGAGTGGACGTAGTGTATATCGACGTAGCGCAGCCGGCGCAGGCTAAAATTCTGGCAGACAACGCCGACTATTTCCTCAAGCCGGGGGGCCACGTGATGTTAGTAATAAAGGCCATGAGTATAGACGTCACAGCCCCCGCCACTGAGACTTTTAAACAAGAAATTAATACTTTGAGAGAGAGGGGTTTTGAAATACTAGAGACTGTACACCTCGAGCCCTACGACACAGCCCACGCAATGGTTATTGCCAAGAAGAAGTGAGGTATTGATCTATAAATTGCGCCGACTTCATTCCAGACGCAAGGGCCTTCCCTATTAGCGAAGGCCCAGTCACCACGTCCCCCGCGGCGAATACCCCCCTCCTAGTGGTTTGCATTTTCTCGTCTACTTTCACAGTGCCGTCTGGGTTGTACTCAACGCCTCTACAACTCCCAGGCGGCGTGGGCTCCTCCCCCGCGGCTATTAAAACTGTGTCAAAAGACTCTTCAAACTCTGTGCCGGGTACCGGCTCGGGCCTCGGCCTTCCCGACTTGTCGGGGGGTCCAAGCCTCATTTTTATAAACCGGACGGACTTCAGCTTGTCCTCTCCAAGGAAAGCCACTGGGTTTAACAACTCTCTAAACTCTATCCCCTTTGTAATTAACTCACTCTCAATAGTCTTCCTCCCGGCGGGGGCCTCGTTTATAGTCCTTCTGTATGCCACTACTACTTTCTCGGCGCCTTGAAGTTTTGCCTCAAGCGCTGCGTCTACGGCGGTCAAGCCAGCGCCTATTACTAATACTTTCTTCCCAGTGGGGTATAACATATCGGCGGGGAGGTAGCCCAGTTGGTGGGCGTAGATTCTAAAGAGGTAGTCTAACGCCTTGTAGACCCCCGACAGCTCCTCCCCCGGTATGCCCAACGCCCGGCTTCTCCACGTACCTGTGGTGATTAACACAGCGTCGTATTTAGCCACTAGTTCTTCAAAATCTACGAAATTTTTAGCCAAGAGGAGCGCCTCGTGTTCTCTCGGCTTCTCGCCACAGTGTACAAATGTAGAAGTGAAAAACGTCGCCCCGGCCTCCGCCAATTCTTTTACTCCCTGTCTAACTCCCTCTCTCGGCACTCTAAAGGGGGGGATGCCGAAGATTAACAACCCGCCGGGCTCCGGCAAGGCGTCGTAGATATGCACTTCGTGGCCGCTGCATAGTAAAATACCGGCTGCGCCGAGGCCCGCGGGACCTGCCCCAATTATTGCAACTTTCTTACCAGTGGGTGGTTTTTTAGTCTCTGGCCTACACCTTAATAAGAACTTCATATCGATGTTAAATTGAAGGGTTTATATATTTAGCAGAGTGTTTTAGAATATTTAGAGTTTAGAGATGTACATACAAAGTCTAGACTTATCCTAACTGCGTCATTTATAGAGAGGTGGGATGTGTCTAAGACTAAGTCGAAAATTGACAATTCTCTAATGTCTATGCCGTATATTGCTTGGTACCTTTTTCTATTCAACACTTCTCTCTCTTCTACTTCTCTTAAGGCGTCTTCATATTTCTTATTGTCTCGGATAGATATCCTCTTCGCTCTTATTTCTTTTGCCGCCTTTAGATATATACAAAGGTCGGCGTAGGGCCTCACCACCCACGCAGTGAGGTGGCCCTCTAAAACTACATCTCCCTTCTTAGCCCTCTCTATAGCTAAAGTATCTACTGCCTTGTCTATCTCTGGGTTTGTCTCTGCGTATTTATGAAACTCAATTAAGTCCATGCCTGACTTCGCCGCCAATTCTCTAAAAATCGCGCCAGAGGAGACCATTGGGATGTCTAGAGCTTTTGCGATCTCTCTAGCTATTGTAGTTTTTCCACTGCCCGGCTGTCCAGACACCGCTATTACTACCATGTAGGCTATTTCCGCACTGCTCGTCTCAACGCCCGTGCTAAAACTTTGTGTAAATACACTCCTCCATATGGCCTATTAGGCGGCTTTATAGATATTCCAAATCTATAAATTTTTTTATCCATGCCGCCTATTTTTAAACCAGTTATTGGACATCTCGCAGCGCCTTTGGCTTTTTTTTCATAATGTACTACAGTCCTCCCTCCTGGCGTCTTTTTCTTAACTCTTCTAACTGAACGAGAGCGATATGCTGGTCTCGGCATGGAGGAGGATAAAATTTAGGATTTTAAAGTTAACTTAATTAACCTTCGAAAAATTTATAAGCCTCTAGATAACGTGGCTTATGCCGTCGATAGTACTGCCTCCAAAACCTACGGCGTTACAAAAACCACATGTTAACTTAGCAGTAGTTGGCCACGTAGACAACGGCAAGTCGACCTTAGTTGGAAGACTGTTGTACGAGACTGGCTACGTAGACGAGAAGGCGTTTAAAGAAATTGAAGAGATGGCGAAGAAAATAGGTAAGGAAGACTTCGCCTTCGCGTGGATACTAGATAGATTTAAAGAAGAGCGTGAACGCGGCGTGACAATTGAAGCCACACACGTAGGCTTTGAGACCGCCAAGTTGTTTATTACTATTATCGACTTGCCGGGGCATAGAGACTTTGTCAAAAATATGATCGTCGGCGCTAGTCAAGCAGACGCCGCTTTGTTTGTAATATCTGCACGCCCTGGAGAGTTCGAAGCCGCCATTGGTCCACAAGGCCAAGGTAGAGAACATTTATTCTTAGTTAGAACACTTGGTATACAACAAATAGTTGTCGCTGTTAATAAAATGGACGTTGTAAACTACGACCAGAAGAGATATGAACAAATAAAAGGCGAAGTTACAAAACTTCTTAAACTCCTTGGCTACGACCCCTCTAAGATACACTTTGTCCCAGTGAGCGCCGTCAAAGGCGACAATGTTAAGACGAAGTCGCAGAATACTCCTTGGTACAACGGCCCCACTTTGTTAGAAGTCTTAGATACATTCCAGCCTCCACCTAGGCCGACTGACAAGCCGTTAAGAATGCCTATACAAGATGTGTTTTCTATAACTGGCGCAGGTACTGTAGTAGTTGGTAGAGTAGAGACCGGCGTGTTGAAAGTAGGCGACAAAGTAGTGATTCTTCCGCCGGCGAAGGCTGGAGATGTTAGATCTATCGAGACTCACCACATGAAATTAGAACAAGCACAGCCCGGCGACAACGTAGGCGTAAACGTAAGAGGCATCGGTAAAGAAGATATAAAACGTGGCGACGTCTTGGGGAAGGCCGACAACATGCCTACAGTTGCTGAAGAGATTGTAGCCCGTGTGGTGATTTTATGGCACCCAACAGCCATAGGCCCGGGCTACGCCCCTGTGATGCATATACACACTGCGACAGTGCCTGTACAGATCACTGAGTTAGTCTCAAAACTAGACCCCCGCACAGGCCAGGCAGTTGAGCAAAAGCCACAGTTTATTAAACAAGGCGACGTGGCGATAGTTAAAATTAAGCCGTTGAAGCCTGTGGTAGTTGAGAAATTTAGTGACTTCCCGCCACTCGGCCGATTTGCACTACGCGACATGGGCCGCACCATCGCAGCTGGCCAGGTGCTAGAGGTAAAGCCGGCCCAGGTACAAATTAAATAATTTCTTTTAATTTCTTTCTAAGACCTGGCGTAAACCCTCCGTGTTGTGTCCATCTTTTATCTACTGTAATTAACAGGGGGGCTGGTACAGCTACTCCAGTCACCAAGGCTTCGGTCTCGTCCATTGTTTTTAACTGACGTGGGTCGTCTAAATGTTCCGCCACCGCCGCCACGTATTTTAAGTCGTGGGGGTTTATCATCCTCTTAAATATCTGAGTCATGGCTTGAGACACTACGTCTTGGTCTAATTTAGACGGTCTTTGTGAAATTAGACAGAGGCCGATGCCGAATTTCCTCCCCTCTCTTGCTATTTTTATTAAATAACTTTTACTTATTGAATAGCTTGTCGGCGCGAAGTTGTGAGCCTCTTCTATTACTACAAAAGTGGTTAAGTTCTTTCTACGGGCGGCCACTCTGTACAATTGGTCTAATAACACCGCCAGGTATATCTGTTGGTCTAATCCGTCTAGTGTAGACATGTCGAAGATGTGTATATAGGGCTCTGTTGTGTACGCCTCTGGGTTTATTAACTTTATAGGTTCTCCTCGATAAGTCTCGCCGTATTTTGTAATGAATATGGGACTTGTTAAAAACAGAGTCTTTAACCTCCCCTCAAGCCCCTTCAGCGCCATTTCGCCAGCGTAGCCGTGGGGGGCCGCGTGTCGCCCGCCTTCAATTACCTCTCTTACTAATTCCTCCACTGTGGTGAGCGGCTGCCTCTCTCCGTAGTCCGTGGCGACTTGCCACCCCTCTTCTAGAATTCTACGCTGGGCGTCTGTCAAGCCGTATAACATATCGATTATTTTCTCCAACGTCCTTAGTGGTATGCTCCTTGGGTTTACCCCAACTCTAGTGTAGGATCTATATCTTCCAAATTTTTCTCTAAAAGCCGTGTCTACAGCCTCTGTGTCTACTTTGCCCACTACGTATATCTTTACCTTCTCTACTACTTTTTCTCCCTCTACTGCATCTGGTATAGACATTGTTGAATATTCTCCATGTGGGTCAATGACCACTATTGGGATGTCCAGTGTAGATAGTCGTTCTATAATTACTCCGGCGAGCCAACTCTTGCCGGCGCCTGTGCTTGCTAAAATGGCGCAGTGTTGTGTTACTAATTTCTCTGCGTCGATTCTGGCTGGTATTTCAGTCCCTTTTATCTTTCCAATTGTTAAATATAGTCCCTCGGGCCTGGGGGCAAAGAATTGTTCTAATTCGTCTTCGCCGGCTTTGTACACGTACGAAAGCGGCCTCACGGGTTTTCTCGGCCTGTGGATATGTCTCCCTTGTCTATAGCCCAACACTACGGCCTTGGCCTCTGTGTAGTATAAAGCCTCCTCTAGGCCTAATATTTTTCGAATTTCTTCTATAGTCTCTTCTGAGTCTAAATGCGCCACTAGTCGACTGTCTACAGCTACGTTTTTGTATCTAAGCGCCACGACTCTAGCCAGGGTCTTGGCTCCGTCATCTTCTACAGTGACGAACGACCCTACGTCTAGTGAAACTTCTCTAAAGGTTTTGAATATGAAGTAGTAGACAGAGGGCGATTTGACTACAATGCCTATTCTCTCCACGTCTTAAACGCCTTCGCTGTATATATAAATATCGGTTTGTTATATGAATCTTACAGCAAGGCGGGGGTCTAGTTTTTTATATTTATACTCGTAGTAGTTCAAAATAGGGGTTTTTACTCTATCTAAGTCGTCTATGCCTATTCTAGGACATGCTGTGTTTATCACCAAGTCGAATTGTAAGTCGTCGATCAATTCGGGAGAGGCTTCGTCTAGTACTATGAGTGTAAATCCCTTAGCAGCTAGTTCTAGAGCTTTGTCGTCTTGTCTCTGTCCAGGTTTTGTAGAGAGTAAAACTGCGACTCTTCTAGGCTCTGTTATATGCGCCCTCGCCTTTCTTTTTAAAATTGTAGAGAACTCCCCCTCGATGTTTTTAACCTCTTTTCTAAAGGGGTCGATTTGATATACCTCGGCCTCTGGGTAGAATAACTTCACCGTCAGCGGGTAGAATAGACCTGTGGCGACGACGTAGGCTATTTCTCCCGGCGGCTCTCCTATCCAACAACCTGTAATTGGCTCTTTTGCTATCTCAAAGCCGGTCTCTCTATGTATTGCCTCTGCGATTCTTCTATAGGGCAGTGGGTAGTATATTTTTCCAGACTTCTCTAACTTGGGGAGCTGCGGCGGCGGTTTGTAGTATACTGGCAAGTAGTATATTTCTACTTCGCCGAGCGTCACTTTATACAAGTCTTCTAATTTTTCTATTTTTGCAGAGAGATTTTTTTCTAGTAGATATGCGATATTTGGCGGCAGTCCGTGGCCGAGGTGGAAAATTCTTCTAAACCCCTTTTCAATTTTTACGTCGCAGCTTCCCCAGACGGCTCTACCAGACACTGCGGCGCCTGTCTTTTTGGCAATTTCAATAGCTAGCCATTTAAGGCCGGGCGGCGCCTCGATTAATGTATCGGGGCCTGCGCTCCATATATAATCATGTATTTCAACTGTCTCCACCTTTTTCAATCTGTTTTGTATTTAAAGCCTTTTCTAACGTCTTTTTTATCTCTTCTTTTTTCATAACTAATCTCTGGTAGTATATTGAAAACTCGTGTCTAATTTCGTCGATTAATTCAACAGACTGTTTTCTATTCTTGACTATGTTATTCAAAGCACTTTCTATTTTTGCTCTGACCATAGGCTCTATGAGCTCCGGGGCGTGTTGAAATAGTGTAGTGGCTAAGGCAGTGCCTAGGTTTGTCGGTATGCACTTACCCCTTTTCAAAACTATATAGCCCCGTTTTATATTTGTATAGATGTGGTCTTGCATAGTGGCGTCTGTGCCTATGCCATATTTTTTCATTAAAGACAGTAGCTCAGATTCAGACATCTGAGGCGGGGGCTCTGTCTCGCGTTCTAGCACCTCTACTTTTACAACATTTGCCTCTTCGCCTACTTTGACTCTTGGCAGTGGTTTTTGCGACTGTTTTTCCCACGGGTAGATTTGCCAATAGCCGGGGTCTATAGTCCTCTGTCCCTCGGCGACTGTCTCCACTACGCCGAAGTTGACTACTATTTTCTGTTTTTCAACTACGGCGGGGGGGCTTAGAGTGGCTAAGAAATGTCTTACTACAAAGTCGTACAGCGCCCAGGCTACATGGCCTAGTTTACCAAATACTTTATAGATTTCATCTTTCGTAGCTCCCTTTGTTGGATAGATGGGGGGATGTGCCCCGTCGTCGGAATCTCCTCTTGTGGGTTTAAAGCCTCTCTCGAATAAGAATGTGGCGTATTTTTTATATTCACTTGAGGTTAATTCCTCTAGTACTTCTCTAAGGTCTAACGTGTGGGGGTATATAGTGGTTTCAGTCCTTGGGTAAGATATATACCCACGTCTATAGAGCTCTTCTGCTATGTCTAATGTACGTTTTGACGATATGCCGAGCCATCTACTCGACCTCTTTTCGAGTTCTATAGTGTCTAAAGGCTCCGGCGGCTGTACATAATGTGTCCTATACATGGCCTCTTTTACTACTCCTTTAGATATCGACTTCGCTATTTCTAAAGCCTCTTGTTTATTTTTAAATCGTGTGTTTGCCGACGTCTCTATTAACTCCCCTCCTATATTTACAACAGCTTTAATTACGTAGTATTTTTCAGGTTTAAAATTTCTCCTCTCTAATTCTCTATTGACGACGATGCCTAATACAGGTGTTTGACAAGGCCCATAGCTTAAAAACTTCCCTTTGTCTAATACGTGGGCCACTGTCAGAGTTAAAAACCGTGTGAACACTGCGCCTAGTGTTAAATCTATCTGCATTCTTGTAAAGACCTTCTCGACGAGGCGTAGGTCTATTTCTGTAGGTTGTTGAAAAGCTTTTTTTATATCTCTCGGCGTCACTGCGTTGAATTTAACTCTGTATAAACTAGCTGTTTTATTTACTTGTTTAACTACTAGAGCTGTTTCGTACGCTATGGCCTCACCCTCGACGTCTGCGTCTAGAGCTAGGTAGACCTCTCGCGCAGTCTTTGCCAATTTTTTTAGCGTCTTTACATATGGAATAGCCTCTTCTCTTATGGTTAAGAGAGGCGATACGTTGAACAACTCGCCTGGTTGGACCCACCTCCATATGTTATACCTCGCCGAGAAGTCAAAATCCATTATGTGGCCGCTTAGTCCTAGAGCAGTGGCCTCTTCGTCTTTATATTTAAAACTGTAGACATATACCCCGTTGATTTTATTAGCCTTAAACTCGCCGCCTAGATATGTAGCAATTGCTTTAGCCACTGATCGCTTTTCTGCAACTATGAGGATCACGTATATATTTAGAAACTTTTATATAACTAGACGTGGGGGTATTACATGGCTGTAGATGACAAAGAAGAAAAGCCTCTTAGGAGGCCTCCTCCTCCGCCTAGAACACCGCCTCAACAAATACCTCCGCAGCCTCCACTACCTCCTCCACCGCCTCCTCTGTACCCCCCGCCGCCTGCCCCCACTATGCCTACTACGAGGACGCAGAGAGCTGCGCCGCCTCCTCCCCCTCCACTTTCGCCACAGCCTTCTCAACCACAGCCTCAGACAGAGCCGCCGATACGCAGGCCGCTTAAAGCCACTACGTTAGACAAGACACAACCGCTACCTCTCTTGGGGATTATAATAGCTATGGTAGCCGCGTTGTTAGGCGTCGTCACGGCGGTGTTTTCTATTGTGAACGAGGCTTTGAGTATACCTCTATTAGCTATAGCTATCGCTGGGACGAACACAGCTATTTTAATAGTGGCTATTGCCATCTGGAGACTTTTGACTCAGAAGTGAAGAAGTTTTCAACATCGCCTACTGCCTCTCCCAAGTCTTTTACAACTATTACATGTTGTAGAATGTCCTCTAGAGACTTCCATATATGAGGCTCTGCGTATCTCCAGTCTAAAAACACGAGTACTCCTCGGTCTTGTGGACTTCTGAACAACCTCCCCACGGCTTGTCTAATAGCCACTATGGCTTCATATAAATAGACGGCGTCCCAAGCCCTCTCTCTAAGCCTTGGCCTTAGGTATTCCACTCTTTTTTCTAAATACGGCGTAGGCTCTGGGTAGGGTATTCCCACCACTGCGACTGACGACAATAAATTCCTCCCCTCTCTGACGTATTCCACGCCTTCTGTGTATTTGCCGCGTGCCACTGCCCCTATGAAAAATTTATCGGGCAGCTCTGTGAGGTCTATTTCTTCAAAACCTTCGTACCAATGCGGTATAGAAACCTTTAGGAATTTCTTCACTCCTTTCATAACTTCGTAAGATGGAAAAACTGCAAGGACTCCACCCGGCGAGAGATTTATCAAAGTTGCTAATCTCTTCGCTATGTTGAAGTACGTATCTTCACTTCTCTCATTATATCTTGTGGTTACTCCTACGTCGACTATTACTAAATAGTTCTCTCTTGGCACATAGGAGTTGAACGACACTTCTACTGTCCTATAGTTTTCCAAATCTAACACCTCTGTAAATATATCTATAGACAACGTGCCGCTCATAAAGATAACTACGTACGCGTCTTGTAGTCGAGACTTTATTATAGACGTTGGGTCTATGGGCGATATTGTTAACACTTTGCCTACCTCTGTCTGTCTCAACTCGGCGAAATATCTAACTCTACTCCTCAGAGCTGTTTTTAGCTCTTTTATAAGTATCAATGGAGTGTACGGCGCTTCTAGACTTTCGACTTTTTTAGCTATAATTTCTCTTACTGCTTGTTCTAAATCGACGTCGGCGATTTCAGACAGTAAGTCGCCAAAGTCCACGACGCCACTGGCTTTTTTTATATAGTTGTAGAGTCTGTATATTTTCGCCGCCTCTTCTAAGTAGCCGTATTTCTTCGCCTCTCTATATGCAGATCTAAGCTCTAACTCCGACACCTCTAAGCTGTGGAGGTGCACCACTGCGTTAAATAGAGAGTGGGCCTCGTCAACTACTACAACTTTACCCTCTACACTAGAGCTCTCTTTTCCAAATATATAGTAATAGGTAGATACGACGAATTTTACATCTCTAATTCTACTCTTTGCGTATTCATACGGACAGCTTTTTGTAGTACATAAATATTTTACATATGTATTGACATTTTTTAATATAGTTTTAATATTGCGAATTGGGTAGTATTCACAGCGGCTTGTGGCTTTAAGTAGTGAACACTCCGCCAAGAATTCTTGATAGCTTAGTTTTTTTAGAGAGGTGTAGCAACACATATCTTGTCTACTTTTAATCACCGCATATTCTATATCAATACCGCTTTCTACAATTCTATTTAGCTCTCTCACGGGGGGGTCTAACTCAGCCCTTGTCCTAACTACGTAGTGGATAGGCGTGTTAGTGTCTAGCATGTAATCCACAACTGCCCCCACCACCGCTGCTGTTTTTCCAATTCCAGTCGGGGCGTTTATTAACAACGGCGTCTTTTGACGCAACGTCTCTAAGACGGCGTCGTATATCTTTTTTTGATGCGGCCTAAACTCTTTGTAGGGGAATACAGGCACGTAATTTTTAAGCTGTAGATATAAATCAATCTATGTATATAGCCTCCCCCTCCGACATCGCCTCTGGTTTGACTTCCGATGTGTATTTTTCATATGCTTTAGAGACTTTAAAAAACGCTGGTTTAGCTGACGTCAGAGTTAGAGCTGAGTTCCACGTCTCTTCGCTCCCGAGAGACTATAAATGGGCCCTATTTACTGGTTTAAAAGAGGTGATAGAGCTGTTGAAAGGGAGAGACGTCACATTGTACGCCATGCCCGAAGGGACTGTTTTTTACGAAAACGACCCGCTCATGGTTATAGAGGGGCCGTACTCACAATTTGCAGTATTAGAGACAGCAATTTTGGGAATTGTCAGACATTACTCAAGTATTTCTACAAAAGCCGCGCGGGTGAAAAAAGCCGTGGGGGATAAACTCTGTCTATTTTTCGGCGCGAGGGCCCTCCACCCTGCTATACAGCCCATGGCCGATAGAGCGGCTTATATCGGGGGGTGCGACGGAGTGGCCACTATAATGGGAGCAAAGCTAATTGGCATTAAGCCGAGCGGCACTATGCCCCACGCCTTAATGATTATTTTCAAAGCAGCTCTGGGAGACCACACTCTGGCTTGGGTGTGGTTTGACAAAGTCCAGCCTCCGGAACTGCCGAGGGTGGTATTAGCCGACACGTTCTTCGACGAACGTGAAGAGGCTTTGACTGCTGCAAAACTCTTAGGCGAGAGGCTCTGGGGGGTGAGGCTAGACACGCCTGGCAGTAGGAGGGGGAGTATCCGGAGGATAGTAGAAGAGGTGAGGTGGACGCTCGACCTCCACGGCTATAGACATGTGAAAATTTTCGTCAGTGGAGGCGTAGACGAGAGCCAAGTGTTGCAGCTAAGAGACTTAGTAGACGGATTTGGAGTGGGGACTGCTATATCGTTCCCCCCCTCTGTCGATATCGCTATGGATATAGTAGAGGTGGAGGTAGATGGGAAATGGACACCTATCACTAAGAGAGGCAAACTCCCAGGTTTTAAACAAGTCTATAGATGCGGCTCTAGACATGTAATTACGCCGTGGGGGGCTGAGAGACCTTGCGGCGAGCCTTTGTTGGTAAAGTGGATTGAAAAGGGGCGTGTTGTAAAAGAGCCCCCAGGCGATAGAGAAATTAGAGAATATGTCTTAAACCAGCTAAACTCTGTCGAATAGTTTTGGCTTTAGTAATAGACTGTAGGTGGCCTCCCCCGTGTACACCTTTTGGTATAGTCTCACTAACCTCTTGCCTATGAGTTTTACAAATGTCTTTCTCTTCGAGATATACTTAGCCATAAGCGAGAGCCACCTAGTCTTCTTCACTTCTTCTACATAGGGCTTGACTAACTCTTTGTATATGCCGTGGGCATATTTGCCGCGACCATGTATTTTCAAAGCTATATAAGCCGCTGTGGCTGCGGCGGCGCCAGAGGCCACTGCGTAGTAAATACCCTCGCCAGTTGTGGCGTCTACTAAGCCGGCGGCCTCTCCAGCTAGTAGGATATTTCTGACGCCCAACTCTTTGACGTAGCCTAGGGCGAGTGGGTGGCCGTATATTTCACTAGGTCTATAGCCGTGTCTCTCGGCGAATTTTACAACCATATTTCTTAAATCTCTCCACTTGCCCCATCCCATTCCCACCCCCACGTTGGCCCCCTCTCCCAGTGGGAAAACCCATGCATATCCCAACTCTCCTATCTGGCCCAGTACGTAATCTAGATCGATGAGGCAAGTATCTGACGGCGGGCCCTTGGCAATTGTCATATAGGCAATTCCATGTGTCTTATGGCTTAGGCCACTCACCACCCCTATTGATCGAGCCACGGCGCTAGTGGCTCCGTCTGCGCCTATTACAACTCTGGCGCTGTATTCCCCACTCCGCCCCTTCACGACGCCGTCTACTACTTTCACCACTTGGTCTTTTATAAAGTCGGCGCCGCTTTGTTTAAATAGAGTGTAGTCAAAGTCGGGCCTTCTAGTTACGTATATGGGGTCTTGACTTAACTGGTATTGATACCCCGCGGCTATAGTCTTTATATTTTTACAAACTCCATATATTGGATACTCAAGCCCCAGTCTATTTAACAACTTCCAAGACCTTGGAGTCAGTCCTCCGCCACATGGCTTCTCTCGAGGGGGGGCTTGTCTGTCTATTACTAACGCCTTTAGGCCCAGTCTCGTGGACACATGAGCAGCAATAGAGCCCGCGGGGCCTGCCCCTATTATAATTACGTCGTACACTTAGATAAAGGGTTTTGAAATAATATATTTTACTCAAAGACTAGAGTACGTGTGGAGAGATTTAGAGTGGTTTGAGGTTAAGTTTAAGTGTATTAAATGCGGCGTCTGTTGCGTCGGCACGGAGATGGAGCTTCTTGCTGAAGACATACGGCGTCTTATAGAGGCGGGGTATAGACTTGAGGACTTCGCCGTGGAGAAAGACGGAGTCTATAGGTTGAAGAATGTAGACGGCCGCTGTGTTTTCTACGACGCCGAGAGTAGGAGTTGTAAGATATACAACATCAGGCCTGTCGGGTGCCGTCTCTATCCGCTTATATACGACGGCAGTGGAGTCGACGTAGATAAGACCTGTCCCACTTGGCACACTGTGCCTCGTAGTGAGTTAGAGAGATTGGGTAGATACGTGGCGCAGTTTGTAGAAGAGAGTAGATTAACTAAAGTTAGAATTCGATTAAAGATTTGACTTCTTCTCCAGTGACTAGAGGCAGCCCTAGCGTGGCGGCTAGTTGCTTCGCCTCTTCTAAAGGCATCGCCTCAAGGTGGTCGCCGAGTGCCTCTATTATAACTACGGCGGGCGGTATACCCGCGGCTTTGGCTAGTATTAGAGATAGTTCTGTGTGTCCCCACCTACGGCCTATCCTCCCGCCGAGTATAGGCACGTGGCCAGGCATGTAGAAATTTTTCCAAAACTCCTCACGGGCTGCTGCTGGGGTCTCTAAAGCAATTTTTACCACTCTCGCCAACTCTCTTATAGTTGTCGCCTTGTCTACGTCTCTAATTCCAGTCTTCGTCGCGATGTGATTTACATAGCCCATAAACGCCGGCTCGTCTCCGTAGGGAGTCTTTGTGAAAAAGCCCAACTTTCTGTAGTATTCACTTAAGAAGTTTAAGCCAAGTACCTCTCCTATTTCTTCAGTTGTGACGAAACACATAAGCCCTCCTGCGTTTTTACGTAGCCAATGCACCACCGCCGGCGTGACTACGTCTGCTCTCAAGACGAAGTCCACCTCGGCCTCTCTCCCATCTCCGTCGTATAACATAACGACGCCGCCGTTTCTCAAAGCCTCTATAGCCTTCTTAATCACAGTAAATTATGTTTTCCACTCTATTAATCTTTTGTCAACTCTTTTTTACATATAACTCTGTAGTTTACCACTACCTCTCTACCACATTCACATAATTTAATTGAGACAGGCTGTAATACATAAGGCATTTCTTCAATGTCTACATAGCCCACCCCCTCTACGGCAGATACGCCGCTTCCAAATACATAAGGAGTCAATGTGAGTATAATCTCATCTACTAGACACATGTGTAAAAATTGCCAATTCACTCTACCACCTCCCTCTACTAAAACTGAAGACACCCCCCTCTCTCTTAACTTTTCTAAAACCCACCGGGGGTCTACCTCCTCGCCTTGGTACACATAAACCTCCACGCCGGCCTCTTCTAATTGAGATATTTTCTCCACAGGCGCCTTCGAAGTTGTAAACACCAACGTGGGTGCGGATTTGTCGAACAATCTTAAGGTAAGCGGCGCTTTGAGTCTACCATCTATTAATACCCTAATTGGGTTTCTCCCCTCGACATATCTCACAGTAAGTCTTGGGTTGTCCACTACGGCAGTATTTGCGCCCACCACCACTGCATCTACTCTAGCTCTAAGGGCGTGGAGTCTTTTCAAATCATATGGACAAGACAGTCTAGAGTATCCAGTTTTACTTGCAATTCTCCCATCTATAGTTGTGGCCACTGCTAAATAGACGTAGGGCTTCATCTCACCACCTCTACCCCCACTTTGTCTACAGACCTTAAATAGTCTAGAGCTTGGGTGGCTTTAACAAAGGCGTCGAATGGCTTCTCAGCAACGCCGACGCCTGCTCTAACCGACGTCTCTAACTCGGCGACGACGTTGTATATATCGTCAGGTGTCGATAGATATATCATTATATTGTCGCCTCCTAAATAGAAAGACATACATCCAAACTTATTACATTTATTATATAATATATTTAATAAGTCTAGAATCTCTATATATACATATAGAGGACCTTTATTTTTTGTAGTATGTGTACTATTTACAATATCTAAATGAGCCACCACCGCGTAGGAGTTGTCTAAGTTATTTACAACTCCACAGTTTAGATACGCGTCGTAGGGCGTGTGGCCCGTCCCCACGCAATAGTCTACGTCTACTGGCGACTTCGCTGCTATTTTTTCAACAGCTTTTTCTACTAGACGGTTTTCAACGTTGTTGACTAAAGCGACCATGACGTCGTATCTAAAGTGGTGAGGAAGCGCGCCGATAGAGGTAAAGGCTCTCCAAACCTCGCCGTGTAGCTCCGCTTGTATTTGTTGAATTTTGTCTTCTCTACGGGGGCCGAGAGACTCTGTCCACTCTTTATAATTCCTAAGCGTCACTAAAGCTATTTTATGCACATTTGTGTAAACCAGCTCCCTTTTAAAAATATGTTAATTGTAAATATTAGTTGACTATTTAATATCAGTCTAGTTCTCCACTATGGTCTGCGTACTGCCAGTGGGGTCATATGAACAACACGGACCCCACCTGCCCCCCACTGTCGACGTAGAGATTGCTCAATACATCTCCAAGAAAGTAGCTGAGGAGGTCGGCGGCGTAGTTCTGCCGCCGGTGGTCTACACATGTAGTAGAGAACACAGCGGGTTTAAAAATACAATATCTGTGAGCTGTAGAGTCTTTATACAATACCTAGAGGAAGTAGTTACCTCCGCCGTGGAGAAATGCGGCGTGTTGATAATAGTTATAGGACACGGCGGCGTTGTAGATGCTGTAAAAGTCGTAGAGCATGAAGTAAACAACCAACGCGGCCCCAGGGCCTACTCAATCAACATATGGAGTTATCTAAAGGCTAGAGACCACGCAGGTACAGACGAGACTAATATATACCTAGCCACGGGGGGCCGGCTAGTGGGTGAAGTGGCTGAGATTTGCGAAGGCGACGTCTCTCTCTTCGGAAAAGCGCCTGTGCACTATTTTTCAAAAAGCGGCGTAGTGGGTTGTCTAAAGCCTTCTGAAATAGATATAGAGAAAGGCTATGAGAAATTATCAAAAGCCTTAGAGAAGATATTAGAAGATGTTAAAAAATTTCTAACTATTCACTACACTTTTTCAAAGCGTCTGTAAGTTGTTCAACAGCTTTGACAAGTTCTTTAAGACCTGCTATTTGTATAGTCACGACGACGTCTTTCTCATCCGGCTCTTCTTTAAGCTGTGTTAAAATTTTTTCAAGTTCGTCTTCTCCTTCTTCTTTCTTTTTTCTTTTTAAAATCGACATGTCTTAATACATCTATAAATACAGCTAAAGAATATATGTCTGTTCTTATACTTCTCTATGTTAGTCTACTACACGTCAGTGTTTAAACTACACATACCCCCCTACCGCCACCCCGAGGCGCCTGATAGACTAGACTTTTTACTCAAAGGCGTAGAAGAGGCGGGGGGCGTGGTGGTGGAGCCTAGGCTAAGAGACGACGTTTGGAGCCTCATAGCGCTGGCACACGACGCCTCATACATAGACTACATAAAGAAGTTGTGTAGAGAAGAAGCCGCCGTCGTAGACGGAGATACGTATGTATCAAAAGGCACGTGCGACGCCGCCTCTACAGCCGTCTCAGCCGCAGTAGAGGCCGTGGATAAAAAACAGACTGCTTTAATAGCGTCGAGGCCTCCCGGCCACCACGCCGGGGTCGCCGGCAGGGCGTTGACAGCCCCTACACAAGGCTTTTGTATTTTTAACACTGCCGCCATTGCGGCGTTGTATAGAGGAGAGGGTGTAGCAGTTTTAGACATTGACGTACACCACGGCAACGGCACACAAGAGATTCTATACGACAGAGACTTACTATACATATCTATACACCAAGACCCCAACACTCTATACCCCGGCACCGGCTTCCCAGACGAAGTAGGACGCGGCAGAGGCGA
The DNA here is from genome assembly GCA_038832545.1 of Pyrobaculum sp. Taxonomy (GTDB): domain Archaea; phylum Thermoproteota; class Thermoprotei; order Thermoproteales; family Thermoproteaceae; genus Pyrobaculum. Next base: position 5,671 of record JAWBJM010000012.1, on the reverse strand, counting down.
GGGCTATAATGTAAATATCCCACTGCCTCCCCACACGGGAGACGACGTGTATATAAAAGTTTTTGAAGACGTCGTGATGCCTATAGTGAGACAATACGCCCCGGGGCTTGTGATAGTGTCGCTGGGGTGGGACGCCCATAGAGAAGACCCCCTGGCGCAGCTTGAGCTTTCGTTAAAGAGTTATTTATATGTCTTCGACTCTCTTCTGAAGCTTCAAATCCCCCTCGTAGTGGTGTTAGAGGGGGGGTACAACCGCGAGGTTATTAAGAAGGGCACCTACGCCTTGATAAAGCTTGTGGATAGAGGAGTGTTCACGCCTGGAGAGAGCCAGACCACTACGCAGCCTCATGTGTTAAAAAGAGCCGAGTCTATGGTGAGCGAAGTGAAGAGACATGTGGGTAGGTTCTGGAGGCTATAACAACCTCTCAAGTTCTTTTCTAATAAGTGGCGCCGTTTTCACCTCTGCATATTCGTTTAATACAGTGTCTGTACAGACTAGTCTATCTATACAGCTTTTAATTTTTTCCTTGGCGTCTTTTAACATTTGGCAATGAGTCACTGCTGCGTACACTACGTCTGCGCCTAATCTACGGGCGGCCCCGCACGCCTCTACTAAAGTGCCGCCTGTAGATAAAATATCGTCTACTAAAAGCACTTTCTTGCCTCTGAGCTCTACATCTATCCTAGGGACTAGTGTAACGACTCCGCTTTCTCTGTCTCTATATTTTTCAAAAAATGTATAAGGCTTTTTTACAACCTCTGCGATTGCTCTTGCCCTATGTATAGAGCCGAAGTCTGGGCTAAGTACGACGTCTATCTCTGAGATTGTTTTTATAAACTCAGCCGCTGGGTAGATATTCATAACTTTAATCATTGTGGTGTATTCAACCACGTGGGGTTTGTGTAGATCTATAGTTATGATATTAGCCACTGAGTAGTGGCTCAGTAGTTTAAGTATAGTCTTTGCGCTTATAGGCTCCCCGGGCCTAAACCGTCGGTCTTGTCTAGCGTACGGCATATATGGAATAACTAATGTCACTTTCCCAACGCCGAGGTCGTTGAGAGCGTCTAGCGTGAGTATGAGTTTTACTAAGTTGTCGTTTACTGCTGGGTAGAGTCTGGCCACTACTGCCGCCTCTCTACCCACATCTGGCAGGCGTACTATGACTTCTCCATCGGGGAAGACTCTCTCCTCTATCTGTTTCAACTCTCCCAAGTCTTTTAATTCATACGCTATATCTAAAGCGTTTAGAAAATAGAGGATGTCCATGTGGGGAGTTTAATAAAGTCTTTAATTTATTTCACCCACTCCATTGCTTGTTGCAACGTCTTAGAAACGCCGCCGGTTTTTACAGCTACGACAATAAGTCTATCTGAGCTCTTTAAGTACTTCTCTCCATTGAAGTCTCCGTAAATTTCCTCAATGGTAAAGCCCACGTTAGTAAGCATAATTCTCAACTCCCCAAGTCCGTATAGAGTTAATTCCAACGTCCTCTCGCCTATGTACTTACCGGCTTTGTAGATGTGTCTAACCTCACGTATTTTAGAAGTATATGGGTTGTACTGCGCCGTGGATAACACTCTATAGGGGCCTGCAGAGATCCAAAAATTCCACATCTCCCCAAGGGCGTTGTATATATTCTCAATTTTTTCTCTATTGGCGACGTCTATTAAAATACGGCCACCTGTTTTTATCACTCCAGAGAGCCACGTCAAAATTTCCATCTCGACCTCTGCGCCGAACATCCCAAAAGTTGAGTGCATTATATATGCGCCGTGGAATGCCGATTTTCTAAACGGGAGGCTTCTGACGTCGCCTTGGACAACGTCGCCGTATTTCTTAGCTATTTTTAGATACGAGAGATTTATGTCGATGCCTACTACAGTGTCGCTAGGCAGATGCGCCATATGGCGGCCGTGGCCGCAGGCTAAGTCTAAAAACCTAGCGCCTGGGTCTATCATCAACACTTTTTTCACAAAGGCGGCCTCTGTCCTCGACGCCTCTACGCCTCTGTAGTGTTGCATAAAGTCGAGATATATGTCGTCGAAAAATTCAGAGGCCCAATCCATATTTTGTAAAGTCACTTGTGTTAAAAACCTCTCTATGTCCAGACGCCTTTCTAAGTCTATTCATCAAGGCGAGGCCTACCCCCCTCTCCTCTAAAGCCGGTACTACGCCAACGTCGACGTTTAATTTATCTAATTCACGTAGTGATTTGTATAAATTCTTAGCCACTTCGTAGAGATCACTCCCCATATCAATGACGTAGTCGCCAGAGGCACACACGCCCACGGCGCATAGGACAGCTACTTTTAGGCCATGTCTCTTTAAGTATCTAACTGCCTCCTCTAAGTCGAAATAAATTAAGAATAACGGCGTGTCTGGAGAGTAGTGGCGGTATTTCATGCCCGGTGCGATGGCCGTCTCTGCCTCCGCCACTCCACGCGCTGTGGGGGAAACGACGACTTTGCCGAAGTATTTTTCCAACTCCTCTACAGTGAAGGGACCTGGTCTTAACAAAATGGGGGGGTCTCTAGTTACGTCAATAATCGTGGATTCAACGCCAAAGAACACAGGCCCGGCGTCAATTACGAGATCTACCTCTTTTCCCAAGTCCTCAACTACGTGGCTCGCCTCTGTGGGACTGGGCCTGCCGGCCTTGTTGGCGCTGGGGCCGGCCAGAGGTCCGCCAAATGCTCTAATCATAGCTAGAGTGACGGGGTGCGCCGGTGATCTAATAGCCACTGTGGGGAGGCCAGCTGTGACAAACGGCGAGACTACACTTTTGGATTTTACTACAATTGTCACGGGTCCGGGCCAGACTTTGTCCAACACCTCTTCTACTCTAGGCGGAATTTCAGCTAATGCCTTCGCCATTTCTATAGAGTCTACGTGCACAATTAGAGGGTTGTCCACAGGTCTGCCCTTGGCCTTGAAGATTTTTTTACACGCCTCGTCGTTTTTTGCATCTGCAAAAAGGCCATAGACTGTCTCCGTGGGGGCCGCCACTATGCCACCATTTTTCAATACCTCTACGGCTTTTTTTATAACCTCCGGGCTCGGCCTCGCCGGGTCTGTAGTTAAAACAACCACGTGTTTAGTTGGACAGAAATATAAACCTCTAAAATAAAGGAGCTATGGATATTTCAGTTATAGGCACGGGGAAGATGGGCTCTGCATTTGTTCGTAGAGCCGCCTCTCTAGGCTTTGCCACATATTGTTGGAATAGATCTGTAGAAAAGTTGAAGAGCCTCCCCTGCAGGCCTCTAGAAAAATTAGAAGACGCCAAAGGCTTAGTTGTTATTTTCCTCTTTGACGATAAGGCTTTGTATCAAATAGCTCCCAAAGTCGGCGGCGATTACATAGCGTTGGCGGGGACTTACTCTATAGAGGCAGTTGTACATGTCTTAAAAATACTAAATGGAGGCGGTAGGAGAGGTTTTGCAATGCCCGTGTTGGGCAGTCCTAGAAATGTTGAGAGCGGCGACGCTATATATATCGTTGGGGCAAATGGAGAAGTATACCGAGTAGTAGAGCCAATTCTTAAAAATTTTGGAATCTTAATTGAAGTTGGAGATAGTATAAAAGCAACTGCTTTAAAGCTTGCCTATAATGCATTATTGATATCTACAGTGGCTGTCTTAGGCGAAAGTGTATCTCTCGTCAAGAGATATGGCGTCGATGTTGAAGTTTTTAAACTGTTACTCTCCCACACTGTGTTTAAAGAAGTTGCCAATAGATATATCGACCGGATGTTGAGTAACGCCGCTCCGAGTTTTACAATTGAGGGGGCGGCGAAAGACCTAAGATACGCTACATACGCAGCAGGTGAGGCGGGGGTGGGCAATATAGCCACCAGCGGCGTGCGGGCGTTGTACGAAGCACTGGCGGCGATGGGCAAAGCCTATGAGGATTATGTAAAGGCTGGAGTAATTGAGAGTGGACATGGCTCTGTCTGAGTATATTTTCATAATACTCGGGGCGTTGGTAATGTTGATTTTCTTTATGTATATGTTTTGGAAAGAGACAAGTAGGAGAGTGAAGGAGTTACCCGCTGAGATTTTTACAGTAGTTAAATGCGGCGACGGGAAAGAGAGTAGGCGTAAATACCAAGAGGGAGATTACATTGGAAAAACCGTAGCAGATTGTCCAGGCGGCGTAGTAGTTGGCATTTTTAAAGAGAGTATACAACAATGATTTCAATAAAAGAGGCGTTGAGAAAGGGAGAGGGGGAGGTTGTATTAAGGGGGTGGGTCTATCGGAAGAGAGTACTTAAAGAAAAAATCTTCGTCGTTCTACGCGACTCCACTGGAGTGATTCAATTAGTCTTCCCCAGAGACAAGTTCAAAGTGGCGGAGGACCTAAACCTCGAGTCTTCTATTGTTGTTAAAGGCCGTTTAGTAAAAGAGCCAAGGGCCCCAGGCGGAGTGGAGCTACATGTATACGACGTGTTGTGGGCCTATGTGGGAGAGCCCTACCCAATAAATGAAGACGCGGCTGTTGCAGATACTGAATATCTACTAGACGTGAGACATTTATGGATTAGGAGTAGGAAAATGCAAGCTGTGTTGAAACTTAGACATACTATATTCGGCGCATTGCATCAATATTTTAGAAGTAGAGGCTTTTACGAAGTACAGACGCCGATGTTTATAACAGCGGCGGTAGAAGGCGGCGCCACTTTGTTTAAAGTCGACTACTTCGGCCAGCCGGTGTATCTAACTCAAAGTTCTCAATTCTACCTCGAGGCTTTGATATATACATTAGAGAAAGTATACGTAGTGGCTCCAAGTTTTAGAGCTGAGCCTTCTAGAACTAGACGCCACCTCACAGAGTTTTGGCATGCAGAGATGGAAATTGCGTGGGCTGGGATGGAGGAGGCGGCTAAAGTGGGAGAGGAGTTGATAAGTTATATTGTTGAGAAAGTCCTTGAGGAGAGACAAGAGGAGTTAAAACTACTGGGGAGGAGGATCGACGCCTTGGAGAGAATAAAGCCGCCGTTTTATTGGATAGACTACGATGAGGCTATTGAAATTTTACAAAAGAAGGGGCTTAGTATAAAGTGGGGCGACGACATTGGTGCCGACGAAGAGAGAGTTTTAACTACTGAGTTCGACAAGCCGATAGTACTACACCACTTCCCCGAGAAGCTTAAAGCCTTCTACCACAGAAATGACCCGAAGAGACCGGAGGCCACGCTTAGTTTCGACGTGCTTCTCCCAGAGGGCTATGGAGAGGTTATCGGCGGGGGGGAGAGGATATATGAATATAAAGAACTTGTGGATAAAATAATCCGCTTTGGCCTAAACCCAGAGGATTACCAATGGTATATCGACTTGAGGAAATACGGCTCTGTACCACACGCCGGATTCGGCCTGGGGGTCGATCGGTTAGCTATGTGGATCGCGGGAGTGGACCACATTAGAGACGCAGTGCCTTTCCCACGTGACGTCAGGAGGACGCGGCCTTAAAGTACTTATAACTGGCACCCCCGGCGTTGGAAAAACTACACAGTGTAGAAAACTAGCCCGGGTCTTAGACACTAGGTGTATATCTCTAGGAGAGATCCTCCCACACACTCCATATGTGAAATACCTAGAAGACTTGCACGCAGCAATGGTTGCAACATACTACTTCAGCGAGCTGGCTGGTTTAAGTATTACTCCAATA
>JAWBJM010000011.1:0-29870 GCA_038832545.1 Pyrobaculum sp. | reverse complement strand
ACAGCCATAATCGACGCCCCCCCTCTTCATACACGCCCCCACGTCCACCTCCACGCCGTCTATATATACAACGCCTCCGTCGCCCACCACCACCTCGTGACGTGCCGCCATGTCGTATAAGAAGTCGGCCACAGCCCCGCTCAAAAAGCCGCCCCCCCTCTCGCCCCTCCGCTTCTGTTTAGGCGTCGGGGGGTAGTACAACACTACACGTACCCATACGCCACGGCGAAACCGCCCCTGGACTTCAACTCTATACAAACCACTCCCCAACTCTACGCAAGACACAGACTCTAGAATCTTTACCAAACGGAAACCCTTTATTAACGGAAAGACCCTGCCCCACACAGCACATTTAACTACAGTATCTACACCACCTCTAAACACCCCCTCTACAAGCCAATGGTCAAGACCCCCCACGCAGATAGGACGTAATAAAAACAACTACACCAAATGCCGAACTTTAGCCCCCACGCCGCATCTCTCGGAGTAGATATTTCGCAAAACAACACTCTAAAAAAGCGGCGAGTTATCTCCCAGCCGGCGATACGCCCTACACACCGCTTAAAAACGTCAAAGAAGTCTTTACAATATCGCAGTTGTAACTTAAGCAATTAGACACATTGTGGATTTAAACCAACAGATCAATACATTCAACTGTCTAAGTTAGAAACTACTGGTGTAGAAACACTATTGAAAGAGGCCTTTGTGTAAAGATCTCAGAGGCACGCATTGAGAAGCCGTAGGGCAGCGACTTACTCCAACGTCTATCAAAAGCGTCGTAGTCTCATCCAGTTCTGAAAAAGGCGCCTACTGCCGGTGCGAAATGTACATCAGTAAGAGGTCTGACTAATCTCAACAATTAGACACTTATATACAAACGCCCGTGTCGGCCTCTATGGATTGTCTCTCCGCCGTTGGCTTACTCCAATCTCAACTCTACTGTCTAGTTAAGTATTGTATAACTTCTCCCCAGAGGTGGTACATGCCTTTTAGTTGAGCGAGAGGCGTACCTGTGGTCATTCTCCAGACGAACCAGCGGTAGAATTTATCGCGATCTGTGACGTCTGTCCAAGGCGACGCCTCAATTTCCAACACTCCACCTGTTAATTCATTTGCTATTGCTTTAGCAAGCGTGGAGGCTTGCCAAAGTGCGCCCCAGCCCACTGGGGGGAGTTTTAACTTCATGAGCGAGGTGTCTCCGATTAGGTAGACTCCACGGTGTTGTGTCTCGAAGGTGGCTGGGTCCACCTCTAGCCCCGTGGCCAGTGGATGTTCTACGATTGTGGGGACTGTGACATGTAGTGTGTCGTCGAGTGGCGGTGGGTCTTCTGTAATCTCTACGCCAATGGAAGCGGCCCACTTCTTCGAGAGTTCAAGAAAGTGGGCGTAGTCGCTAGAGACGTAGATTAAGTGGACTGACACTACTCTCTCTGGGTGTCTACTCTTTATTGAGTAGGCGACTTCTTGAAACCCCGCCACTGGAGTGGCTGTGTTTACTACAAACCTTACCCCACTCAAATTTTGTATCCTCTCAGCGAGGGCTCTGGCGCCCTCCACCGACCAGTACTCCACACTGCCAAATTTGAGGCCGCCTGGGGCGAGTACTACGTAGTCCCCACAGAATTGTGTAGTCGACTTGTTGAAGACACTGACGCAGTTCCTATCTACCCAAGTGACGTGCCCCTTGACGTAAGTGACTCTATTCATGTGGCGGAATGGGAAAACTAAATCGTCGAAATTCACAACGCCGGCCACCGCCATGGGGATGCCTGGCGTAAATTCGTGGGCCTCTCTGGGGTCGATTAATAATATTGAGAGGTCCCCCCCATTTGACTCTCTCGACGCGTCGAGGTGTTTTAATAAGTTGTAGATGAAGTATAGACCCGCCACGCCTCCCCCTACTACTACGACATTCCACTCACGCCTCCTATCCTCCATGCGTCAAATACGTCGTATATATATATTTTTTACGCAACCCCCTATTTTACTAAATCAAGGGCAAATTTTGTAATTTTCCATGGGTCCCACCCCTCACGTGGCTGAGGCGGGGGGGCTGGGGGGGCGTCTGTCAACGTGGCGCATATGGCCCTCGCCCCGCCGGCGGCAGAGATCTCCAAGGCCTCTTTTATCTTCTTCGCCTGGGCTAGGAACATCATAGTGGATATGGCAAAATTACGCGCCGGCCCCCTCCAACGGTGTGCGTAGTACATAGCCTGCGCCAGCTCTAGCCAGTGGGAGACGGCCTCTGGCTTTATACAAATTGTACTCGGGGGAGGATTATGCGGCGGATTGTCTACCTCTCTTATATCTATACAAAAGTCTGGGGCGCAGGCCACTACAACTGTACGCTTTCAAATATGTGTTTTCTATAAAACTTCTGTGTTATCTGCGGCCTGGCGTTTGTCAACTCGTCCTCTGGCAGTATAGACATGACGTCCCAGCCTATGTCTAGAGTCTCTTCGAATGTACGCCTCTCGTAGTAGCCTTGTTTAATAAACTTCTGCTCAAAGGCGTCTGCAAAACGCAGGTACCTCCTCTCGCGCCAGCCTAAGTTCTTCTCTCCCACTAGAGTGGCTAGACTTCTCAACTCCAAAGCCTTGCTGTAGGCCGATATCAATGTATTAGCCACGTCTTTGTGGTCTTCTCTAGTCTTGCCCTCGCCTATGGCGTCTTTAGCCAATCTCGAAAGAGACATAATCACGTCGAAGGGCGGGTAGATCCCCCTGCCCCACATAGCTCTGCTTAGTACCAACTGGCCCTCTGTGATGTAGCCAGTGAGGTCGGGGATGGGGTGTGTGATATCGTCATGCGGCATTGTCAAAATGGGGAATTGTGTCACCGAGCCCTTTTTGCCGTGGGCTTTGCCAGCTCTTTCGTAGATTGTGGCTAAGTCTGTGTACATATACCCCGGGTATCCGCGGCGGCCGGGCAGCTCGCCTCTGCTAGAGGAGAGCTCTCTCAAGCCTTCGCAGTAATTCGTCATGTCTGTAATAACGACAAGGACGTGGTAGCCCAACTGCCAGCCTAGATACTCAGCTATTGTGAGGCCCACTCTGGGGGCGAGTATACGCTCTGCCACTGGGTCAGAGGCTAGGTTTATCACTGCCACAGCTCTCCTCAAAGCGCCGGTTTTTCTAAACTCCTCTATGAAGAACAACGCCTCTTCTGTCTTGACTCCAATCCCGACGAACACCACTGCGAAGCCCTCTTCACTGCCTCTAACGGTGGCCTGTCTCACAACTTGTGCAGCCATCATGTTGTGTGGAAGACCTGTGCCGGAGAAGATAGGCAGCTTCTGGCCTCTCACTAATGTATAAAGGGCGTCTATGGCGGAGATCCCCGTCTCTATGGGCTCCTCGGGGTACTCTCTGGCGTATGGGTTAAGCGGCTCTCCATTGACGTCGCGGAAGTCTTCAGGCGGGGGTGGCGGCATGTGGTCTCTCGGCTGTCCTTTGCCGTCTAAAATTCTGCCGACTAGTTGTTCAGAGACCGGTATTTTTAAAGTCTTGCCGTAGAATCTCACAGTGGAGCCCTTGGCGGGGAGGCCCAACGTGCCTCCCAAGACTTGAGCCACGGCGTAGTCAGTGGCCACTTCTACCACTTGTACTCTTCTAGGCTCTCCGTCGGGGCCAATCACTTCGCCAATCTCGCCGTAAGAGACGCCCCTAGTTTTTTCAATAACAATAAGGGGGCCCTTAACCTCTCTAACTGTGTTGTATGAAACTACTGGAGAAAGCATATGTCATAGATAAAGTTGTTTTATATATCTTCTTAGTTATCTTTATGAAAGCGGGGGTAGTGGGGCTTGGGATCATGGGCGGGGCAGTGGCTACACATCTACATAGATGCGGCCTCTTAGCAGGTGTCTACAATAGGTCTTTAGATAAGGCGCTTAGGTTTAGAGAACTTGGCGTATATGTAGCCAAATCTCCAGGCGATTTGGCAAGACATGTAGATGTTGTGTTAATCTTTGTGTCAGACGGCCCAGACGTAGAGGAGGTGCTATTCGGCGCGGGGGGCGTGGCGGAGGGGGCGCGGCGTGGGTTAGTGGTTGTAGATATGTCAACTAACTCGCCCAGGTGGGCTGTGGAGTTTGCAAAAAGGCTGGGAGCGCTGGGAGTGGAGTTTGTAGACGCCCCCGTCACTGGCGGGCAGAGGGGGGCGGTGGAGGGCACTCTAGTGGTGATGGCTGGGGGCAGGGAAGATGTGGTGGCGAGTCTAACCCCAGTTTTTAAATGTTTTTCAAAAGAGGTAGTGTACGTAGGGCCTGTGGGGAGCGGCCAGGCTTTGAAGTTAGTTAATCAATTAGTCGTGGCGTTGAACACTGTGGCTATGGTTGAGGGGATTAGGCTAGCCGAGGCGCTGGGGCTCGACTTGGGGAAGGCGGCTGGGGTTTTGTCCAAGGGAGCGGCGAGGTCTGGCTCAATTGATTTATACCTAGATAAATTATTGGCGGGTGACCTTTCTCCCGGCTTCAAAGCCGCTCATTTAAAAAAAGACCTTGGCTATGTGTTAGAGGTGGCTAAGTCTCTAGGCCTAGAACTCCCCGGGGCGGCTCTAGCATTTGAGTTGTATAAAAAAATGGTAGAATTGGGCTGGGGGGAGTTGGGGATCCACGGATTGGGACTAGTCTATAGATAGGCGGTAGATACCCTCTTCTATTTTTCTAAAGCGGTAGACGCCTCTTTCTGTAGCCACAGTGGCCTCTTTAGGCCATTTAGCGGCGTCTATAGAGATGTGTAAGTAGCCCGCTTTTTTGAAGAGGTCTTCTAACTCCGCCGTGGGGACCTCCTCCGGCATTGCCACTGCGTAGTTATACACGCCTTTTTTCACCCAGTGGGCTAGTTCTTCTCTATCTACGGGGTCTGTGATGTCGTATAGTATTCTCGGCTCCACGGGGGGGCTTATGCCGAGGTTTATAACTCTATTGCGTATAGTATATGGACGGCGTAGCGTTGTCTATACCCCTCTGGCGACGTAGAAGTGACGTCTTGGTCCGGGGGGCCTTGTGCCTTGCCGAAGGAGAACCTCCCAATGTACAGCCCGTCTCCCATGCAGGGAGTCCCCCTCTGTAATAAATCCCACGGAGTGGCGGCTATACACGTCCAAGGCTCGTCTGGGAGACATGCATATCCTCTAGTAGCCGCGAGGGCCTCCGCCACGGCTTCGTAGGCCTCTAGTCCCTTTAGACACCTCGCCTCTTTCGGCTGCGACGCTGGCCTCCCCCCGTATATGTATAGACGTTCTCTAAAGCCAATTTTCTCCACTAGGCGGCGGCTAGGCGCGTTCCATTCTGCCACTAACGCAGTGGCCACGGCGGCTCCAGCCCTCCGCGCCTCTTGGAGTAGGAATTTTGTAAAGGCCTCCCCTATCCCCCTCCTCCTCAGCTCTGGCCTCACTCTAAGGCCGTGGAGATATGCTGATTTACCAACTAGCGTCAACGCAGCCACAGCCGCAACAGTGCCCTCTATTAAAGCTACGTAGGCCCTCTCCTCACTAATCCATTTATGTATGACTTGTGGTATATAGTCCCCCCAGTCCCATGTGTCTAGTGTAAATGATATAATCTCCGCCGCGTCTCTCTCTGTAGCTTTTCTAAAGTGCATAAAAAACGTGGCGTTGGGGGGGTTTATGTACCTATACAGAGTGGCTTACGACGGGACTAAGTTCTACGGCTTTACTGGACACCCCAAGTCTGTAGAGGCTGTGCTCAAGCCCGCGTTGGGGGAGGTGTTGAGTCGGGGTAGTAGAACTGACCCAGGCGTCTCCGCCGTGGCTAATGTAGTGTTGGTAGAAAGGCGGCAGCCGTTTGGCTATATAAATTCTAAACTGCCGGAGGGGGTCTGGGTTTGGGGAGTGGCGGAGGTGCCGGAGGGCTTTAACCCACGGCGGGCTAAGTGGAGGAGGTATCTCTACGTAGCTCCCCACTGGGGGGAGGACGTAGAGGCCATGAGAGAAGCCGCCGATTTATTAAAAGGCACTCACGACTTCGCCTCTTTTATATGGAAGAGGGGGGAGAGAAATATCTCTACAGTATTGACTATAGACGACATTTCTATTTATATAAAAGGCCCTCTTGTGTATATATACTATAAAGGTAGAGGCTTTAGGAATAAAATGATTAGAAAACTGACGTGGGCTATTTTGGCAGTGGGTAGGGGGACTCTGTCGATTAGAGACTTGTCTAATCTTTTAGAGAGGCCTAGGCCAGGCGCCGTCCCCTCTGCACCCGCCGAGGGTCTTTTACTATTAGACATTGCCTACGACGTGAGTTTTGAAGTAGACGCGTCGGCGTTGAGGAAGGCGTATCTCTACTTCTTAGAGAGGTTTAGGCAGATGTGGGCTTTGGCGTATGTCTATAGAGAGGCGGGGGAGGCTTTGGCTATGTGGGAAGAATTTTAAATATGGCATTTGGTTTTATACATGGTTAGTTTTTACTGTAACTTCGACGCCGCTGCGGCGGCGGTGGATAATTTAATAGAGGAGATTGTGAGAGAACAATATGGCGATATGCCGAGGGGAGAGTTAGAGACTGTGAAAGAGTTTGTATTTAGAGACTTTATGCATTTCTTAGCCGCGCGGGCTGGTATATATACATGGAAAAAGTTCTCCGAGTCTAGAGCTAGGCAGAGGCTGTGTGTATATATTGAAAAAAACTGGGGGAGGATTTGGGACTTGGCGCGGGAGTGGTTTGTGTGGTGGAGACTTAAGTGGAACCAAAGAGTGAAGCTAGTCTTCTCAGAGGAGGAGTTTCACAAGGCGGCACAGGCTCAGAAGTGGTCAAACAACCTCGAGGAGGCGTTGCGGGCTATAAATACGGTTGACTTGAGGCTATTTGTAATTAACCACTTGATTATAGCCGGCGAGGTGGCTGGGGTGGAGCAAATCGCCGAGTATTTAATTAGAGATGAGATAAACGCCTTGGTGAGTAAAAAAGGAGTAGAGGCCGTGGCGGAGTACTACAAGTCGGGGAGGCTAACGGAGAGGCTTTTAACAAGAGTCTACAGCTTAAAGAGAGTGTCTGACCCCCTCCTATTGTTAAAATTTGACTTTGGGAGGCCTCCCTAGGTTTATCTTAGTCTCTTTTGATAAATAGGCAGGCTCTCTAGGCGAGATTTCGTTCACCATAAGCCTTATCCAACTCCCCCCCTCTGTCTGTAGAAAGCCTATGAATTTTGTATAGAGCGGCACTCTGTACGCAATTAACAAGTTTATTAACTGCGATACATCTCCCAAGTCGATAGGCGACTCTGCCTCAAAGCCTATAGACACCTCGTCGGCTTCGTACACTCTCTGAAATTTTTTAATTAATACAGTGTGGAGCCCCCTCACCGCCATGTATACATCTAGAGATAAAACCACGCCTGCCTTCACGTCTTCTCTAATGCCTACGACTCTTGCCGAAGAGGAGCCCGCCTTGCTCTCCACTCTCAGCCCGTCGCCTATTTTTACAGAAAGGGCGTTGGCCAAGTCTCTACTAAGCCAAGCTCTAAACCCCAGCTCCTCTACGTAGCCCTGTAGCCGCGCGATGGCGTACATCTGGCGCCTAGTATCTATTTATATAAAAAACTTTACCATATGCTCTATTTAATCGGCCTAGGCCCCGGGCCTGGCTTCGCCACTGAGACAGCGGCGAGGGTGTTGAGAGAGGTAGATTGTGTATTTTTTGAAGACTACACCGGGCCGCTGGACTTAGAGAGTTTAAAGAGACTCTCTGGTAGAGAGCCTGTGAGGCTAAGCCGTCGAGACTTAGAGGAGGAGTCTGGGAGAAAGATTTTTGAATGTATGTCTGGGGGCCGCAGCGCTGCGTTAGTTACTGCGGGCGACCCGCAGTTGGCAACATCCCACGCTGCTCTGGCGGCGGCCGCGGCGGCCAGGGGTTTTAAAGTAGTAGTGGTGCCAGGTGTGTCTATAGTCTGCGCCGCTTTTTCTATTAGTTGTCTTTCTGTGTATAAACTCGGGGGCGTGGCCACTGTGACGTACCCACGCGGGGGTGTCTACTCAGAGAGGCCGTACGAGCTAGTTGAATACAACCTCGCCAGGGGGCTACATACATTACTCCTCCTAGACGTAAGAGAAGACGGCGTCTACATGACGCCTAGCGAGGCGGCGGGGGTGTTGTTAGAGCTAGAGAGGCGCGTGGGGAGGGGGGTATTTACACCAAGCCGCCAGGTGGTGGTGGTGTGGAGACTGGGGTGGGGGGGCTCTGTCAAAAAGACAACGCTTGGCGAAGCGGCGCGTTGGGAAGAGGGTGGACCTGCGGTGTTTATCGTGCCGGCGAGGCTTAGCCCAGTGGAGGAAGAGTGTATAGAGGCTCTGTGGAATAGATAAAACTACTCTCTCTGGTGTAGACATGGAGGAGGTCAAGCCGGCGTACGCCCAGGGCTTCTACATTATGCATATGGGGGTCACCAACATGGTTATTATATTCGACTATATAGACAAGGGGCAGTATTACTACAGATTGTTAAAAAAGGGGGGAGAGGAGTTAGCATCTGAAATCTCTACTCTGTGGGACAATATGCAGAAGTTTATGGACGAGGAGATCGTTAAGATAAATGGCGAGAGAGTGAAGCCGGTGGTTGTGGACGTATCTATTGGCCTCAGGGGGGCCCCCACCCGGCCCTATGTGGAATTTCTAGGCTACTTCCCCTCTCCCCTCAGAGAGGGGGAGAATATATATGAGAACTACTACGGCGAAGAGAGGGCAGAGTACGACTACGAAGCTGTGTGGCTACTGCCCAGGGGGGCTGAAATTATCGAATGGAATTTTAAAGGCCGGGTAGAAGTCCCCGAGCCGTATATATTAAGATTATATGTTTCAAAAGGCACAGAAGTGGGGGGGCGGGAGAGTATTAAATTTAGACTGAAGTTATAAAAAGTAATTTTTTTCTCTATACGTGGAGGGCTTCGTAAAAATTCGTTTCTTATTTGCCCGCGTCACTTTTAGAAATAGGCCAGTGGTGAAGAAGACAAAAATTGTAGAAGACGTAGTGGAGGAGGTGTTGAGATACTGCCCCCGTGAGTATAGAATGATGTGTTATGTAGGGGCTAGGGACTTGAATATTAACCTAGCCGCAGTGGCTGAGGCTGGTAGAGACGTAGCCACCGCCGTGGCCCTAGCCATTGACGACGTCGCGACTGGCGACTATAAATTGTCTAAGTTTTGGAGATATTTAAAAACTGGCGACGGGGTGCCCGACGTGGATAGGTTGTTAAAGAAGTGGGGGTCTTTCTTTAGGAAGAGAAAGCGTCTCTAGGGGTCAACACGAGGCCTCTGCCCGCCGCTATCTCTATTTTAAAGGCCTTAGTGGCGTGGGCGGTCATCCTCATCTTTTTTATTATTAGCCACCGCCTGACCTCTTTAGCTGTCTCCACGTCGTCCATCCACATGTGAATTACGCCGTCGGCGATGTGCTCTAGGCCGAAGCCAAAGGCTTGTCGTGTAGTCGGCGCGTATTGACTAGTTAATAAAGCCGTCACGTTTTCTCTATGAGTGGCGATTTTCAACTGGTAGGAATACTTCCTAGCCATTACGGGTTTGTCTACCCAGAAGGCGGACATGGAGTCTATGACAAGCCTTACGTGTCTCTCCGGGGCGCCCCCCTCTTTAGCTACGGCCAGGATTTCATAAGCTTCGTTAATCGCCTCTATTAAAGTGTCTATTGACAACGCGGCGTAGCGCCGAGCTTTCTCCGGCGTCTGTTCTCTACTCCTCTCTGTCAACTGCCTCGCCACTTTTAAAAGGCCAAATATGTCGATTATTACAATCTCTGGGAGCTCCTCCGGCTCTTTCTTCCAGGCGATGTTGTACGCAGTAAATTGAGACAAGTCCATCCCCAATTGTTTTGACTGCATAATTACGTCTCTAAACTCTTGCTCTGTGGTGACGTACACAACTGGGTCACCCGACTTGAGCCCCGCGTAGGCGAAGTGGATACATAAAATCGACTTCCCCACGCCTGGCTCTCCTGTGGCAACTACCCAAGACCCCTGGGGGATGCCCCCCTCGAGGGCTTTATCTAACTCCTCGACGCCTGTGGAGATACGCCTCACATATCGACATCATTCATTTATATATATCTTTATTTTTTACACATGGCTAAGATGGTAGTAAGCCTCTCTGTAGTGCCTCTCGGCACTGGCTCACCTAGCGTCTCTAAGTACGTCCAGAGGGCTACAGAAGTTTTAAAAAAGATGGGGGTTAGGTATAGAACAGGCGCTGGTTTTACAGATATTGAGTTAGACACATATCAACAACTTGTAGAGATTTTAAAAAAGATAGAGGAGGCTTTGACAGAGATGGGGGCTGTGAGATTGTTATACACTATAAAAATAGATAGGAGGTTAGACAAAGAGCTATATATTGATGAAAAAATCGCAAAGGCAGAAGGTTTATAACTAAATATTTTTTATAGATACGGCAGGATCAGCCCTCTGAGGTACCCCCACGGGGTCTACTGTGAAGAGGGCCCCGGCTCAAAACCTCTTTCTATTCTTCTCTAGCTTCTTTATAAACTCCCCCTCGAGATCTATCTCCAACAGCCCAGCTATCGTCAACGTGTATATAAAGACGTCTATCAACTCCTCGGCCAATTTAGACTTGGCCTTCTCTAAGTCGAAGTCCCCCACGCCGTACACTACCCCCCTCACTACTTTTTTTACTAAGTTGGCGAACTCCCCCACCTCTCCCGCCAAGGCGTTTGAGAGATACTCTAGCCTAAGGGCTTTGTCCACTTCGCTTTCTATATTCCAAAAACGTGGAAATTTTTCTTTAGAGAACTGGAGCTGTATTTCAACCGCTTTAGCCAAATCCACGTGTGTATACAGCGTTGGTTTTTAGAGACTTTATTCAAAATACTGGAGGTCGAGCCCCATGGCCTCCGTCTGGAACTCAAGTCCCTCCAACGCCCTCCTACCCATTAGATATTTCACCACGTTGTAATACTTCTCTACTATCGAGGGAGAGACGCCTAGTCTAGCCGCGGCGGCCTCCACTACGGGCTTTGGGTTTTCGTAGAAGTAAGCAACGGAGTTCTCCACCTCCTCTACGGCCTCTATAACCTCATCTCTAGAGGCTTGGGGAGAGGCGGCGAATACGGCGTATATCAAAGGCCTGCCGAATTTCTCTCTCCACACCTCCCCCACGTCGTATATATGGGGGACGCCCCGCGCCACTAGTTTAAGGGCGTCGTCGCCTATTATTAAAACGCCGCCGAATTGCTCCAAGGACCCATCTAGCGTGGGCACACTCCTAAACTCTATCCCCAAGGCGATTTTTAAAGCTAAGGCGCTGACTGTGGTGTCTTCCACTGCGGCGTAGCCCACGCCGCCGCCTTTAAAAAGCCGCGAGGACATGACGACGCCGTCGCTGTATATAGCCACACGCGGCACAACCCTCAGCTTGTACCGAGACGCCAGTGTCACTGGGACAAAGCCGCAGCAGACAGAGCCGTTGGCTAACAACATAGCAGACTCTAAATTACTGGCAGACACTACAGAGGCCTTTACTCTATAAAAAAGAGGGTCGCTGTGGACGTATTTAAGTCTAACTATACGCACAGCTACAATATAGACTCTGTATAAATATTTATTCTAAAAACATTTTAACTATAAAAATTTGGTAACGACAGCCGGCGACCCTCGGCGTAATGACGCCGGCGCGGCGTTTATATAGATACCACTGGCCGGGTGCCGTTGAAATGTGGTAGAGTTAAGACAGGGGGGTTATCCTTTTGTGGAATGTGTCTCTTAGAGCTGGCCTCTTCCCCGCCTCTTTTGCTATGGCGGCTAGTTCTTGAAGAGTGGCGCTGTGTCTAGCGCCGGCTGATGTCAACACCGCCTCGTTGTACATAGTCCCCACTAAGTCGTTGGCGCCGGCTAGTAGTAGAGTAGAGGCGAGTTTTTTCCCCACAGAGAGCCAGTAGGCCCCCACCTTTAATCTATTGAGTAATATCAACCTTGCGATAGCCACTACTCTAATGTCGTAGGTAGATGGAGCCGGCCCCTTGACGGCGCCTTTTGCATAGAGCTCAGTGTTGGCCGGGTTGAATTTCACAGGTATGAATAACAAAAGGCCGTTAGTCTTCTCTTGTAGTTCTTTTATTTTAAAGAGGTGGTCTACTACATGCCTAGGGCTCTCCACGTGGCCGTATAGCATCGTGGCGTTGCTAGGTATGCCCAACTCGTGGGCAATTTCTGCAATCTTCAGCCACTCTACTCCCGATATTTTATAAGGCGCCACAATTTTCCTCACCTCGTCTGAAAAAATCTCGGCACCCCCGCCGGATATTGCGTCTAGCCCCGCGTCCCTCCACCTAGACAACACCTCTCTCACTGAAGTCTTCCACAACTTGGCGTAGTAGTCCGCCTCAGCCATCGTGGGCCCTTTTATAACTACGCCCGGGGCCTCTCTCTTTATAGTTTTAAACAAGTCGTCGAAGTATTCTGGGGTGAGGAAGGGGTTAAAGCCTCCGTTTATGTGTAGCTCAGTGACGCCGAATTTATCTACAAAGTATTTAACAGCCGCCGCCACTTCTCTCGGCGTCTTTACATAGCCCTCTCTATGGCCTGGCAGTCGGTAGAATGCGCAGATGGGACACTTCGCCACGCATATATTTGAATAATTCACTACCACATTGTTCACAATAGTCACCACGTCGCCGTAGTACATCTCTGTCAATTTATTGGCGGCCTCCGCCAAGGCGAATAAATCCCCCTCGGCGAATAGATACTCTGCGTCGTCTTTTGAAAGGCCTCTCGCCGCCAGTTCTAAAACTTCTAGAGTTGACACATACCTCTCTAATTTTTCCTATTTATACCTTTATATTGTCTAGCTCAACAGTTATATATAACTACCCAACGGTTTATACACGTGGAGGTTTCAGAAATTGAAAAATTGTTGAGACTAGACCTCTGGACTCTGGGGAGGAGAGCCTATGAGATAAGACAGAGACTCCATAGAGACGTGACTACTTTCATCTCTAACATGGTCCTCAACTACACAAACATATGTGTAGTGGGGTGTAGCTTCTGCGCCTTCTACCGGCCGCCGGGGCATCCAGAGGGCTATCAATACGACGTAGAGAAGGCAGTAGAGAAAGTGGCTGAGGTAGACGCCAGATACGGCATTACCCAAGTGTTAATACAAGGAGGCGTCAACCCAGAGATCGGCCTCGAGTACTTTGAGGAGTTGTTTAGAAAATTAAAGAATAAACTCCCCCACGTGGCAGTCCACGCCCTCTCCCCACTGGAGGTGGAGTATTTATCGAAGAGAGAGAGGTCTAGCTATAGAGAAGTGTTAGAGAGATTAAAGACAGCCGGCATGGACTCAATGCCCGGGGGCGGGGGGGAGATTTTAGTCGACGAAGTGAGAAAAGCCATCTCCCCAGGCAAGATAGACTCAGCCACTTGGCTCCGTATTATGGAAGAGGCGCATAAAGTCGGCGTCCCCACCTCCGCCACTATGATGTATGGCCACGTAGAGAGTCTAAGAGACGTCGCGACGCATTTATACAAAATCGCCGAACTTCAAAAAAAGACCGGGGGCTTCATGGCGTTTATAGCTTGGAATTTCGAGCCTGGGACTAGTGAGTTGGGGAAGAAGATCCCCTACCCCAAGACCTCAGCCACTTTACTCCGCATGGTGGCTGTGGCGAGGATAGTCTTCGACAGATTAATCCCACATATACAGACGGGGTGGCTCACCACGGGGCCTGAGACTGCCCAGTTGGCTATGTACTTCGGCGCGGACGACTTCGGCGGCACTTTGTACGAAGAGAAAGTATTAGAGTGGAAGAGAGTAGAGGCGCCGATAGATAGAAGAGAAGACGTAGTCAAGATAATAAAGTCGGCGGGGTTTAAGCCAGCGGAGAGAGACAATAGGTACAATGTAATTAGATATTGGTAAATAGAGCCGAGCCACAGCGTATTATTAAGTCTCTACTTGACATATTTAAAATTTTTCATAATTCAAAAATATAAACTTTCGATTTATCTTAGATACATTTTCTATACAGTAAAAGAAATTGAAGAAGTCGTGGACGTTGTGGTAAAAAAGTGGCGAAGAAGTCAGCGGGTCTGTACTACACGCTCTGCGCTACCTTTCCGCCGGTTTTAATATTACTATGGTTGGCGGAGGGTGGGCGGCATTAGTGGTATTCTTTATACTCATGGCGATATACATGGCGTATACTGTGAAAATACTATAGAAATATCAGAAATTAAGATAGCCTCACCTGGGTCTTCTACCCAGCGGCGAAGTCCACGCCGTGGCTTCTATAATCTCTGGCAATGTGTGGAGAACTTCTTTCCTAGCCGCCAGCTTGTTAATGACCCCCGGCGTCTATTAGCCAGCGGCGAGGTGGTTTAACCACCTAGCGCTTTCCCAGTCGCCACGGCTCCTGAGTATGTGGAGCGTCCTGACTATTGCTTGGCTATACGCCGGAGTGAAATCTCTCGTCGAGTTGTTAGAAGAATGAAGAAAAAAGTGGTGGAGCTAGTGGCGATGTTGAAGAGTTTGAGAGCCCTCTGAGGCTATTGATAGCTCTGTACCACGTCGACGGCTACGTGACTTTTACAGAGTTATTATTTAGACATGCCAAAGAGTGCATAGCCACCTCA
This sequence comes from Pyrobaculum sp., assembly GCA_038832545.1. GTDB lineage: Archaea > Thermoproteota > Thermoprotei > Thermoproteales > Thermoproteaceae > Pyrobaculum. The sequence continues at coordinate 15,248 of JAWBJM010000011.1, read as the reverse complement.
CAGAGTTAGAGAGAGGATATATTGAATACCGCAAGGCCATCACTGCGTGGGGCTGTGATAAAAATTACAGAGTTGGGAAAAAGAGGGTTGAAAAAATACCTTGTATCAAAAACAGAACTAGCGAAATGATGTTAGCTGTAGTGTATACAACACGGCGATTGGGACGAGAAGCGTAGCTGTCGCCCACTCGGCGTGTGGTAAAAGGTGGGGGAGTAGGAAGGGGTTTTTTTACAATACTGGGCGTATCTATCTCCATATTTTTTCAGCCGTGGATATTAAGACCGGCGTTGTCGTTAGCCAAATGAGACTCGGCGGCGTGGAGAAAGCCCCCTTTATATACGGCTTGTGGCATAAATATATCAATACGCCGTAGCCGAGGTACTGTGGGCGTCTACTATAAATCCAGAAGTCTACAATATCTCGATTTGTAAATTTTCCATAGAGCCAAGTGGCTGCCCCTAGAGATAAGTTAAAAATACCCGCGATAGAGATGGCGAAATCCGCCGATGGTATTGCCGAAGAGGGGAGGTAGACCCGAGTTTTAAAACAGTGGGCGAGATGTCCAGTAGAGGCATCTATACAATTCTCAACACGCCGGGGCCGGCCAGGGGGAACATAGAGGCGGCGAAGTAGCTAAATGTGGGGAGGTACAAGGCGAAAGAGCCGCCGCGAGATATTTTTTAAAAACTACGCCGGCGACAATTAAAAAACACAGTGGCTTGAAAATATCCAAAGGGCCTCAACGCCTCAATTTGTTCTACTCCAGGGAAGGGGGAGACGTCGGGGAAAAGGCTATTTCGTCGACATATCTAGGCGCCTCGTAAGATAGGTAGAAGAGTGCAGTAGTTAGTATAACCGACAAGTCAGCCGCCGCGCCTCGGCGGTCTATCACATATATTTTACTATAGATAGAGAAAGTAGTTTGGCAATTGACTCAATCTCCTCTACGTAGTCGCCGGGTATAAAGACGTGGTGGTTAGCCGGCGCGATTTTTTCTAAATCTACTTCTTTTTCAAACTCCACCAGGGCTTGTGTACGGCATGCGTCTTTTATAAAATTGCCGCTTTTCAAAACCTTCGCCCTCCCCACGGCTAGTTTATCTAGGCGTGGAGACGCCGACACAATTGTATAGACGTCGTGTGCCAACTCCCCGGCGACTCCTACGGGGTAGCCGGACTCGAAGTGGGGCATGAGAGCCCAACTCTTCACCATGTCTAGAGAAATTGTGCAGTGGGCGAAGGCCGCCTGCGCCCCCCGTCTATACACCACGTTCGCCACCCAGCCGCTGTATTTACTTAATTTTTTCGACAGAGCCATGGCGAAGGCGGCGGAGAGGTCGCCTTCGCAGACTATTATAGACTCTCTATTTAATAAAGCCACGGCTAGACAAGGCGTCACTTTATTCCTCATTAAGTAGGGGAAGCACTGAATAGCCACTAAGTCCCGGCCGTGGGCTAGCCTCCGCAGCGCCTCTGTCAACTTCGCCAATTGGACACTGCCCGACAGAGACTTAGCCTCGGGGTCCTCTCCAGAGGCGGCTACAAACTCTTCAAACTTCTCAAGAGGCATCACCTCTACGTCCCAGTGGAATCTCTCCCGGGCCGCCTCCACCTGGGGGGTGTGCCGCCCGATTAACAACGCCTTTTTGTAAAACATAGAGGAGGCGGCGTCGGCCACTGCCTTGGCTTTTTTCAAAACCTCTACGCACTCAGACAGCGTGGGGCAGTGGTAGACTACTGCAGGTACTCCCTCTGTCTCTAACTCAGCTTTTGTATGTAGAGCGGCGGCGTAGCTGTTGTGTTCGCCAAACCCCACTAACACCGCCCCCGCCGCTCCGCTCTCTTTAATAAAACTCACGACGTCCCAAGTAGTGCCGCCGGAGCCGTGGACTATTAGGGGCACTTTGGGAGGCCTCTCCCCCCCGTAGAGCCCCACTTGTTGTTGTATAAACTGCCTCAGCCAATTCACATATTCCTCACCTCTAGTCTTCGACACAAATAGATAGGCCATAGAAGTATTGAGAAATATATATAAATATTCACGAAGGCGCGTCTGTGGGAGTTGTAGAGTCTATTGTTGTAAAAGACTTAAGAGAGATCTTAGCCTCTAAGTACTTCTTAGTGTCTCTCTTGGCGGGAGTGGCGGTGTTATTGGCAATGGGAGCCATGGTGGGAGAGGCGGCGTCTACACAAACGGCGTGGGTGGCGAAATTCGCAGTTGTTGGGGCCCCAGCCACCGAGGAGGGGCGGGTCTTTTTAGAAAAATTAAAACAAGTCGGGGGGGTCCACTACGGAGAGTACGCCCCCCACCTATTAGATATGTATAGCCACGTGGTAGTGGTGCCGTCTAATTTTACATTTCCAAGTTCCGTAGAGGTGTTAACTAAATTCAGAGGCCTCGTGTCGGCTACGCCGCTCCCCGCCGTGGATAGAGCTGCGCAGCTGGCGGCGGAGGAGCTGGGGGTGCCCCCCTATTTAGTAATTCAGAACTTAGTTATAAAAATAGACGGCGTGGATATAGGCGTGGGGGAGGCCTCTACGATTTTTTTAGCTATGTTTTTCACATGGCTGTTTTCATTTCTTGTCCCACTTCTCGTGGCCACCACGGCGGCTATCTCTGTGGGGGTGGAGAAAGAGAAGAAGACATTTGAACTCATACTATCCACCCCCGCCACTCATAGGTCTGTAGTGGTGGGGAAGTTAATAAGTTCTTTTATCCTCGCCGCTCTACAACTAGCTGTGTATATCTTCGGCTTTATTTACTATATGTCTAGAATCCCCACGTCTATAGAGACGCCTCAAGTGGTGGGCTCCTTAGTGGCCATCTCTCCGTGGGTAGTAATTTTGTCTCTTATCTCTTCTATATGCATCGCCGTCGTGGCTCTATCATTCGCCTTCCTAGCCGCCGTCAAGACTGAAGACGTCAAAACGGCCCAGAGCGTAGTTCCGGCGGTCTTACTGCCACTATTCCTCCCATCCTTTGCCGTTTTGTTCACCTCCGTCGAGTCTTTTGAGTGGTACCCCTTTGTACATCCACTCGCCGTGGCGTTCTACAGCTTGGCGGAGAGGTGGGACAAGGCGTGGGGTTTTATAGCAGTCGACATGGCCTTAGCCGCCGCCAGCGTCGCCGCAGTTTTTAAAATAGCCACGTCTGAATATCTACTGTCGGGCAGGAGGAGGGTATGATAAAGACAGTGGATTTACGCCGCCGTTTTGGCAAAGTAGAGGCTTTGAAGGGAGTGACTCTAGAAGTGGGCGGGGGCGAGGTGGTTGGTTTAATAGGCCCCAACGGGGCGGGGAAGACTACAACTCTCCGTATCTTAGCCGGCGTGTTGAAGCCAGACGGCGGCCGCGCCGAAGTGTTAGGCGCCTCTGTAGAGTCTAGAGAGTTTCAAAAAATTAAGAGAGAAATTGCGTATCTACCAGAGGAGGTCTTGCCCTACGACAACCTCACCGGCGTCGCTTTTATAGAGTTTATACACGGACTCTACGGCGTAAATAATGTAAAAGAGGCTGTGGAGATCTCAGGCCTAGGCCCTAAGTCTAGAGATAAGATAAAAACTTACTCAAAGGGTATGAGGAGGAGGTTGGTAGTGGCGGCGTTGTTGACTGTGGGCGCCAAAGTCCTCCTACTGGACGAAGCCACCTCCGGCGTAGATGTAGTACAGGCGGTAGAGATTAGAAAGTTAGTAAAGAACTACGCCCGCGAGAGAAAAGCGGCGGTTTTATACTCAAGCCACAATATGCTAGAGGTGGAGACTCTATGCGATAGAGTCTATATAATTTCCAATGGAGTGGTACAAGCCTCTGGGGCGCCTCAAGAGTTGAAAAAGAGATACTCTGCCCAGTCTCTAGAGGAGGTGTTTGTAAAAGTGGTAAATGTATAATTTTACAATACCAGACGCCAAGAGGGGGGCCTTTACAATTGAAGTACTAGAGTCTCTATATAGATTAGATTGTTCCAGCGGCGTTGTGGTAAGGGGGAGCGGGGGAGTGTTCTCCTCTGGGTTAGATCTATCTATCTTCCTCGAGGGGAGAGAGGCGGCTCTAGAGTATTTATTTAAAGTACACAGCGTCGTTAAAAAAATATTAAACTGCCCCGGGGGGGTGTACGCCGTCGTTGAAGGCGACGCCTACGGCTTCGGCGTGGAGTTTTTATATTTTGTAGACTACGCCGCGGCGGCTAGAGGAGTTAAATTCTCACTACAAGGCGTCAACCTGGGCTTATTTCCGCCATACACAACTGCGCTTGGCCGAAGGCTATTCGCCTACGGCCACCTCAGAGTTATGTTAAATAGACCCTTTACTGCAGAAGAGGCTTTTACCTTCGGCGTTGTGTCTAAAGTGGGGAGTTTAGATCTTAATCTCTTCTCTCCCCCCGCCTCTTTGGATCAATACGTCAAGCCTAGGAGGTGGCTTTTAGATATAATAGACGAGGCCTTGCCGTATTTATACAAACTTGTAGAAGTGGGTACTGGTGAGGAGAGTAGGAGACGTATAGCCAAATTTTTAAGAAAGAGGGTTGGAGAGGGGGTATGAAGGTGTATGTAAATTTCGAACTGCCGAGAGATATAGAGGAGAGACTGGCCTCTAAAATAGAGGTGGTTAAAGGCGGCGATTTGTCTGAAGTCGAGGCGGCGTTGGTGGTGAAGATAGAGCCATGGGAACTTTCCAAAATGCCGAGGCTTAAGTTTATACAAGTGGTCACCGCAGGTCTCGACCACTTGCCGTGGGAGTATATACCGCCGCATGTGGCAGTGGCGGGCAACGCCGGCTCTAATGCAGACGCCGTGGTGGAGTTCGCCTTAGCTCTCCTACTGGCGCCTTATAAAAAAGTATTACAGTACAACGAGAGAATGAAGAGGGGGGAGTACACTAAGCCTTTGTCAATACCTCTATTGACTAGGAGGAAGGTGGCTGTGTTGGGTATGGGGGAGATAGGGGCCAGAGTTGCGAGAGTTTTGGCGACGCTTGGGGCAGAGGTGTGGGGTTTCGCCAGGCGTTTTAGAGAGGGGCCTTGGCGGTTTACAAATAACTTAGGCGAAGCTCTAGAGGGGGCCCACGCCGCGGTGTGTGCACTGCCTTTAAATAAATACACAAGGGGCCTTGTTAGATATGAACACTTAGCTCTGATGAGTAAAGACGCAGTTTTTGTCAACGTGGGGAGGGCGGAGGTGGTGGATAGAGAGGGGCTGTTGAGACTTTTGAAAGAGAGGCCGGGTTTTATATACGCAAGCGATGTGTGGTGGGGGAGGGCTGACTTTACAAAAGACGAAGAGTTTTATAAACTGCCCAACGTAGTTGCCACTCCATGGGTGGCTGGGGGGTACGGCAGCGAGGAGGTGTGGAGAAAAATGGTAGAAGACGCCGTGGATAATTTAATAAAGTGGGCGGCTGGGGGGGAGGTGAGGAATTTAGCGAGGCGAGAAGATTATATATAAGAGAGATATTTATAATATGAGTCGAGTAGATATCTACCAACTCCTCCACCGCGAGGTAGTTAGGCTATTATTTAGCTGGGGCCGTAGAGAACTGGCCAGAGAGGTGGAGAGAGAAGGCTCTAGCCACTATATATACGACCATTTAGAAAAAGCCTTCGCTATGTATTACTCTGAATACGGCGGGGTTAATTGTAGATGGCTGCGAGAGGAGATTAAGAGAGATTGGAATAGAGTCACGAGTCTAGTCCTCCCCAAGCTACTATGGCAAGTGTTACAGACAGAGCCGGCAAAGAGTAGAGTTGTTCAGACTTGAGCCGTGGAGCCGGACGTATCTACCGCCATGTTGAAAAGAGTAGAGGAGTTACAACGCCTAGCTGACAGCGTGGCGGAGCACCACCCCTACTGGACACTTCTCCACTTCTCTCTACAGTTGGTGTCAAAAGTCGTAGAGAAGTGGAGAGAGGACTTTACACAAAGTGACTTAGAAGAGTTGAAGTGGCTAGTGGAGAAGATTAAAGACTCTGTGGAGCGGCTTCAGCCCCGACAGGAATGACATCACGCCTCAGGGGCGGCACACAACATCACAATCGGCCGTATAACTTGGCAAATTTTTTTAATTTTTTCCAATGGGGCTGGGGGATGGGCTTGGCCAGTCTCCACTTCCAATTGCCGCCTGTAGAGCCTGGCTTGTTCATCCTCGCCTCCGGCCCCAGGCCTAATATGTCTTGAGCTGGGACTATGGCGACGTCGGCTACAGACATATACAACAGTCTGACAAAACACCAATTCACCTCTTCTCTACACATGGCGTATTCTAAAAACTCTCTCCTCGCCCTGGGCGTCGCCTCTGTGTAAAACCAACCCACCGCCGTGTTGTTGTCGTGTGTGCCAGTGTAGACTACTAAGTTTTTTACATAGTTGTGAGGCTTGTGGGGATTGGCGGGGTTGCCGTCCCAGGCAAATTGTAAAACGCGCATGCCGGGGACCCCCAGCCAGTCTCTCAACTCCTCGACGTCTGGCGTAATGTAGCCCAAGTCCTCTGCTATAAGTCTCGAGGGGTCGACGTGTTGAAATAACTTCTTCCCTGGGCCCGGGGCCCACCTCCCCCCAGCCGCCGTCTCTTCATGCGCTGGAACTTCCCAATAGGCCACGTAGCCGCGGAAGTGGTCTAGTCTCACGTAGTCAAACGCCGCGAGGCTGTGTCTCAATCTCTCTAGCCACCACCTAAAGCCGTCTCTCTCTAACTCCTCCCAGTTGTAGACTGGCATTTTCCAAAGCTGGCCAGTTGGGGAAAAGTAGTCGGGGGGCACTCCGCCGAAGTACAGAGGGGCGCCGTCTTGGGCCACTTTGAAATATTTCCTATGTCTCCAGACGTCGACGCTGTCGATGTTTAAATATATGGGGAGGTCGCCTATTATAAAGACGCCGTTGTCGTTGGCGTATTGTTTTAACTCTCTCCACTGGCTCCAGAAGACGTATTGTACAAATTTGTAGAAGTCAACAGCCCCCTCGTCGGGCTTTTTATCACTTGGCCACTGGGGCCAAGGCCCGTATTTCTCACGCATTGCCATATAATAGGCGTAGTCCTCTAGCCAAGGAGTAGACTCTTTAAAAATTTTAAAATTTTTATCACTTCTACCCCTCTTGTAGGCCTTCTCTAACGCAGTCTTTTTTATAAATCTAGCCTTGGCGTAGTCGATGTAGTCTGTAGAGGGGCACTGAGGCGCTGAGTTTAATAAGCCGTCTCGCGCCATTTTTTCTAGACTAATGAATATAGGGTCGCCGCCGAAACTAGTCAAAGGGCTGTAGGGCGAGTTTTCACCATCTGGATTGGCGTGGTTTATCGGCAGAATTTGCCAATAGGTCTGCCCCGCCTCGCCTAGTTGGTCTATAAATCTATACGCCTCTGGGCCGAAGTCCCCCACGTAACAACCGCCGGGGAGAGAGGCTACGTGTAGTAAAACCCCGGCGCCTCTAAGCATTATAGACTGAACTCCACCATGCCGGAGGTAGTGGACTCCGCCAGAGTGGCTTCGTCAATCTCAATGTAGTACACCACCGCGGCTTTGTATACATAGTTGTTGCCCTCCTCGCCCTCTGGCGTAGTGGGTATTTCGGCATTCATGACGGCTCTGCCCTTAATCTCGCCGGCTTTTAACAATGGGATTTCTAACCTAGCCCTCACAGCCCCGCCGTCGGTTTTCACCTCCCAGTTCTTCTGACCCACCTCAAGTCCATAGTCGGCGGCGTAGATCTGGACTAATTTACTAAAGTTTGAGCCAGACTCGTCTAACACTACAGACATCCCCGCCTCTCTAGGCCACCTCTCTAGTTTTCTCAACCTAGTCTGTTCATCTGCGCCCTTCGAAATCCTAATGGGGATCTCCACCCGTCTGTCGTATACTTTATACATAGCCCCCCTTAATTACAATCTTAAATATTTTTATAACTGACGTATTAGATACATGACGTTCGACAGAGTGTTATCTGCCGTCAGGGCGCTTATGGCAAAAGAATTAGTGGCGCGGGGCCTTAGCGTAAATGAAACTGCTAGACTACTCGGCCTCACCCCCGCCGCAGTGTCTATGTATATAAGCGGCAAGAGGGGGGGAGAGTTGGCGGAGGAGTTGGCCAGAGACGAGAGAGTCATGGCTCTTATCAAAAGCCACGGCGAGGTGATTTTAGACATGGCCAAGAGAGGCTCTAGACAGCCTGTAGATTTGACAGAGTTGGCCAAGGTGGTGGCTAATATAACCGCCCGGAGAGATTCAAAATTTGAGCTTGAAGAAGTTATAAAAGAGAGGATTAAGTTAGAACAAGCCACGGCGGGCAGAGCCATGGCGTATTCCTACAAGACGAGGAATCCGTTGATGCGGACACTTTTTATGCAAATAGCCTCCGATAGTCTTAGACACGCCGAGATTTTAACAGCTATTTTAGACTACCTCGCAGGTAGGCTAAAGAGTGAGGACTTAGGCGTCTCTATGGAGGAGCTAGAGGCCTTGGCAGAGGAGGAGTTTTCAATGCGTGAGAGCATCGCCGAGTTGTACAAAGTAGATGACCCCGTCGTCAGAGCTTTAATACTCTCAATTGAGCTAGACGAGCAGAAACATTACCAATTAGTGAAGTCTCTGCAGATGGCGGCTCGCCAATAGAGTAAGTACACGCCTCGCCAGTTCTCTCTTGTGGGCGGGGCCGATTTTCTCAACGCCGTGTGGAGTCACTAATATATACTGGTCTTTTAACGTGCCGAAGCCCATCTGCGAGACGTCGTGGGCAAGCGCCAAGTCCCACCCGCCCGCCTCCATTCTCTCTCTAGCTTTCTGCACAAGTGACTCTTCAGAAGCTCTATACTCCGCCTTGAAGCCCACCACCACCGCCTTCGAGTTCCACTTCTTTACATCAAGCGCAATTTTAGGCGCCTGCCGCAGCTCAATTGTGTATTTTGGTAGAGAACTGTCTATCTTCCCCACGGCCTTCTTCTCTACGTAGAAGTCCAAGGGGGCCGCCGATAGGATAAAGACGTCGTGCCGCCCCGCCCTCTCCGCCACTTCTCTATACATATCTAACACCGAAGTCACTTCTACAACTTCTACCCCTGGCGGGGGCGGGGGCCCGCCGGGGCCTTTTACCAACGTCACCTCCGCCCCCCGGGCCTTTGCCTCTCTGGCGAAGTAATAGCCAGTGAGGCCGCTGCTGGGGGTGGTGATGTACTTCACGTCGTCGATATACTCTCTAGTGGGGCCCGCCGTCACTAACACCCTCACCCCCACGTAGTCAGACGGCGCCGTGGCGTCTATTATATACTCCACAGCCTCCTCCGGCGGCGGGTACTTGGCCTTGCCCTCCTCCACTGTGGGAGGAACCGCCACTGCGTTTGAGAGCTTGGCCAAGGCCTCTCTAACCTGCGGCGCCTCCCACATTGTTAAACTCATGGCGGGGATAAAGACTTTTTTTACTCTAGACCCAGCTAGGAGACACGTAAGCGCGGCGTTGTCGGCTATGCCCACTGCGGCTTTGACTATAGTATTGGCGGTGGCGGGGGCCACCACTATTAAATCCGCGTCGCTACAGATCTCTACGTGCTCCGCCGCGCCGGTTAGTCTCACCACCGGCTCCCTGCCAGTGGCCCAGTGGAATAAAGCCGGCGACACTAACTTCGCCGCCTTCGGCGTCATGAAAACATATACGTCGCCGCCGTGTCTAATTATTAATCTAGCTAAGTCAATAGAGCGATATAGCGAAACGCCTGAGGATACCACTAGAACAATTTTAAGGCCCCCCAGGAGGTTGCTAAGACTCCCTCTAATTACATCAACTTCTTTCACAGTCTTCTATAAATTGGTAAATTTATCAACGCTAAGTGTGTCCTCCCCGAGTAGAACTTAGTAGAGACTCCCCGCTCCGCCAGTCTCCTATCCACTTCTTCAATAGTTAAAGACCTGGGGTCGTGTCTCAGAGAGCCCAGTATGTAATTAACGGCGTAGCCGAAGGAAGGCACCCACACTTGGTACTCTACAGTGATTAAGAAGTTTTTAGACAAGTTGTTTAACACCCAGTCGTAGGCCTCGGGGAAGTAGAAACTATTCCCAGCTTGTGTGACCACGACGCCGTCTTCTCTCAAAATTGACTTAATCATTTTAAAAAAGTCTTCTGTATACAACTGTTTTGCAATATCAGAGGCGTAGGGGTCTGTCAAGTCCATAATCACAACGTCGAATTTATCGCCTCTCTCAACCGCCTTCTGTACGTAGACAAAGCCGTCTTCAATCACCACCTCCCCCCTGGGGTCTTTATACACCTCTTGATGCATCTGTGGCAGGTACTCTTTCGAAAGCTCTACTACGTCTTGGTCTATGTCAACCATAACCGCCCTCTCCACAGTTTTGTGTTTCAAAACCTCTCTAAGCGTGGCCCACTCGCCCCCGCCGAGTATTAAGACGTCCCGGGGGTTTGGGTGTGTCACCAAGGCGGGGTGGACTAGCGACTCGTGGTAATAAACCTCGTCGCTGTAGGAAGACTGTATATAGTCGTCGAGTATTAAGACACGGCCGTAGTCTTCAGTCTCGGCGATTATGATGTCTTGATATTTCGACTTCTTTTTTACAAATATTTTATTTATAGTAATTAATAGTGAAGTATTGCCGCTGAGGGGCTCTACTAACACCACAGGGCCTGGAGTCCTCTTCATCGTCTTTTATAAATTACTCTTTTTTAAGTAGTGTCTTATGAATTTAACCGCCTCTACGTAGGCCCTCACTCTATTTTCAATTTTTGTAATTACGTGGCCCTCGTCGGGCAGTACTAAAAACTGTACCTCTCTCCCCAACTCCCTCAGCCTCTTGACTAATTGCTCCGCCTCGTACAGAGGCACTCTTACGTCATTTGCCCCATGTATTACTAACAGGGGGGCTGTGATTTTTTCTATATGTGAAGAGGGGCTCAGCTCCTCTAGCAGCTGTCTATCTCTCTCTAAAGAGCCGTACTCCGCCTCTCTATATTTCCTACGCCAGGGGGCAGTCCTCTCTAAGAACGTGACTAAGTTGTAAATGCCGGCTATCTCAACTCCACATTTCCAAACCCCCGGCGCAGTGGCTAACGCCATCAAGACCATATACCCGCCGTATGAGCCGCCTATTGCACATATCTCGCCTCTCTCCGCCAATCTATTCTCCACCAACCAGTCTACAAAGTGGACTACGTCTCTAATCGCGTCCCACCTCTTCTCTCTATCATCTAGACGTAGATACGTCTTGCCGTAGCCAGAGCTCCCTCTGAAGTTGGGGGCGGCCACTAAGAGGCCGGAGGCCAACATGGCGGCGACTAGAGGCTTGAACTCAGGCCTGTCTTGACTCTCAGGCCCTCCGTGGAGATATACCACAGTCCCCTCGGGCTCCCCCACTGGGCGGTATATATTCGCCGGTATTTTCCTCCCGTCGTGACTTGTATAGTATATAGACTGCGGCTCTGGAATTTTTTCCAAGGGGAAGCCGAACCGTGGGGAGTGGGTAATTTGTCTAACGGCGCCGCCTTGGTATATATACACCTCATGCCCTCTATTTATACTAGATAGTGAGAAGAGTATAGAGTTGTTTCTAAACTGTAGTGAAGTGACTACCCCCGCCGGCGTCGAGATCTTATGTGTCAGCCCAGAGGGGATGTGCATATAATAGAGCCCAGACTGGCCGCCTTCATTAACGGCGAATGTGATATAACTCCCCCAGCGGTCTAGAAGCTCTACGTCTCGGTCTAGTTGAACTATATATCTCCACTGACCTGTAGACAAGTCCATCGACGCCACCCCCACGTAGTCCCAATCTAAATTTGTCAAAAACAACAACCTCCCCCCATTTATAAAGATAGGAGAGCGGCTCAAAGCGCCGTCGCTGCGTTTAGTCAACTCTATCAACTGACCACCTCTATAGAGGTATATACTACTCTCTAAATTAGATTCGTAGTGTGTAATCAACACCCCCGCCTCGCCCCACTCCTCTACTATATTCAACCCGGGGAGCTCCGCCACTTTTTTCAAAGACCTATCCCTCCTGTCGTAGATGTATAAATAAAAGTTTTGAGAGTCGTCTCTAGTAGATGTAAAGGCTAGTTGTGTCGAATCCGGCGACCAGGCCCCAAGTAGATTAACGCCCTCTGTAGAGACCTCCACCACATCCCCCTCCACAATATATATCCTCCACTGCTCGTCGCCGCCTGAGTCTACAGCCACCGCCAACGCCCCGTCGTTAGACACTACGTAGTCCCCCACTCTCCCACCCCACGGCACAACTACGTCGTGTCTAAACCCGTCGAATTTCCAAAGTTGAAACTCCCCCGTCACGTCGCTGAGGTAGTACACCACGCCGCCTGGCCCAAAGCTGGGCGAAGTGGCAGACCTAATTGACAAAGCCCTCCTCACCAACCACTCCATGAGAGATTTAAAAGACCTCTTTAAGTTGTTTTTCAATATATATACAGACGTGGGGACTGACTACCTATCTGCCCTCATCTACTACCTATATAGAAAAAAATGGGAGAGGGGAGGTACAGTGGCCATAAAGACTAGAGAGATATGTGGCGTAGACAAAAGATGTAGTTGGCACCTACTACAGCTAATGACGTTGTTAGTAGAGAGGGGGATCGCGCAGAGGTATAAAAAGGGGGTCTACCTCATCCAGCGGGAGAAATTAGAGAAGGCAGTAGCTGCGTTGAGAGAGGCGGTTTAGAGCATTTTATAAATTAAGTCGTTTATAAAGGGGCCGCGGTAGCCCAAGTCGCCCCCCACAGAGAAGTGTAGTTTTAAACTATTCAAACCGCCGCGCGGCGGGTGGAGTCTAAAAAACGGCTTTAGATACGGCACACACCGCGGCCTCCCCCCGGCGGCTGGCCTCTTGCCGCAGCTCAATCTATCTATCTCGCCAGTGACGTAGGCAAGCGCCACTTCTTCAAAAGACTGCCACCCCCACTTTTGTAAATACTCAATAGTCAAAGGCCTGTCCCCCACCAGCCTCCCCCTCTTTTTCAAAACCTCCGCCAATGTGTCTGCGTCGACCTCGCCCCAAGTCACCCAGTCGTTAACTTTCTCAATCATCCCCAAGACGCTGGGAGTCCCCGTAGCCACAACCATTGTAAATTTCCTCCTTAGTCTCAACAAGTCGAGAGTCACTGCGATGTCTCTAGGCGTAGTGGGGACCCCCCTCAGTCTAATTATAGCGTATCGGGGGTAGACAACTCTCTCCTTAGCCGCCATCATGTCCTAAACTTATAGGTATTCCTCAAGGCGTTGTAGACAGCCATTGCGAAATTTAACGTAGTCCTCGTGTCCCCCCTAGTGGCTGTCCACACGTCTCTAATGCCGGCTAGTCTCAAAACCGCCTTGGCCACGTCGCCAGCCACTAGCCCCACGCCCTTCGGCGCAGGTATTAAAGTCACCTCTACGCTGCCGGACTTGCCCCGCACTACAAACGGCACGCTGTGGGGCTCGTCACATGAACACTTCCAAGAGCCACAGCCCCTCCTCACTGGGATAAGGTTGAGTTTAGCCTCTCTAGTAGCTTTCTCAATTGCGTTTCTCACTTGTCTAGCCTTGCCAATACCCACGCCGACGTAGCCGTCTTCATTCCCCACAGCCACCACTGCCTGGAATTGATTACGCTCCCCCGCGTGTGTCTGCCTCTGGACTAGATTTACATTTAACAACTCCTGCCTCAGCCCCGGCAGCAATATATCCACTACCTCCGGCTCTTTTATAATATAATTATTGGCGAAGACTTCGTCAATAGTCCTAATCCTCCCCTCTCTCACCATCCTCCCCAGCTCTGTCCTAGGCTCCCATATACTTAAATCTACGACGCCCACGTAAGCCGAAAGAGACCAGTTTATATAATTATCTTCTTTTCCAACTCCATCTAATACACTCCGGCGGGACTCCGCCCCCCCGGACCCACTCCACAGTCCTCACGTCGCTGGGGTACCCGCTGCCGAAGTCCCCCACCTCTCTCTTCAAGACCTCCAACAGGCGGTCTCTCACCACTTTAGCAACTATACTAGCCGCAGCCACTTGCGGCACCGCCTCGCCCTTATTCAACGCCACCACACGCCTACTAGACAACATAGACAAAGCTGCGCCGTATCTCTCAGGCCTCACGTCGGGAGAGTCTACGTAGTACAAATCGGCGGGGCAGACCTCAAAGAGTTTTAACGTATAGTCAATCTCTAAACTATTCAACATCCCCCGGCGGACGTACATATCGATTATATACGGCTCCACCACTATGTAATTTACACAGTGGGCCACCTCCACAATTTTTTCAAAAACTCTCAACCTAGCCCGGGGAGACAGCCTCTTAGAGTCCCGGGCCCCCGCCGCCGCCAAGACGTCGCCGTCCCCCACCACTACGGCGATCACCAAAGGCCCCACCAACGGCCCCCTCCCAGCCTCGTCCACGCCGCCGATCACATAGATATAAACAAATAGTTTTAAAACTCCGTGGAGGTCCCCCCAGACCTAAAGCCATACCTCACCACAGAGGTAGACATGTGGGAAAACCCACACTACGTCTGTATAAAGTGTAGAAAAAAATTCTTCACACTAAGAGACGCAGCCCTCCACCTCTACCACGTCCACAACGTCAGAGTAGCACAGAGACACATCAACCCCTCTTCGCCGGAGACAAGTCGGGGGCGGGAGGAGGCTTGAGCTTGTGTGTATTCCTCCTCACCCTCTCTAACACAACCTCCGCCGACTTGCCGAATTTAGACAAGACCTCCCCCACGCCCATCTTGAGGTCAAACAAGGCGTATAGAACTGAGTCAATCACCTCGTAGCTAAGACCCAGCTCCCCCTCCGCCGTGTGTCCATGCCAGAGCCGGGGGCTACTGGGCTTGTCAGCCACCCACCCCAGCCCAAGGCGGCGGAGTAGTTCTCTAACCTGTAGTTTATACATAGACCCCAGCGGCATTAAATCAACACCCCCGTCGCCGTATTTAGTAAAATACCCAATTAACAACTCACTACGGTCACTAGTCCCCAAGACAAGCCTCCCCAGCCTATTGGCGTAGTAATACAACACAGTCATCCTAACTCTAGGCAGTATGTTACCCACCGCCACTCTATCCTCTAGAGAGGCGCCGGGCACCGTCTTTAAAAAAGCCTCCAGGAGCGGGTCCACGTCTACCTCCAACAACTCCAACCCCAACGCCTCCGCCAACTTATACACATCACGGCGGTCCTCCACAGGCGTGAAGCGCGAAGGCATAAACAACCCCAAGACAGACCCCCGCCCAAGGGCCTCCACCGCCAACACAGCCGCCG
>JAWBJM010000010.1:0-29949 GCA_038832545.1 Pyrobaculum sp. | reverse complement strand
CGGGTTCAAATCCCGGCCGGGGCATCACACGCCGTGAAAGACTTAAAAAATATTGAGAACCGACTCTTAGGGCCCGTAGCTCAGCCTGGATAGACGCCGCCGGCGGTCTAAAGCGGCGGCCTGCGGAGCCGTAGATTGGCAAGAGCCAAGCGAAAGTCGTGGGTTCACGGAAGCCGGCCTAAAAATCCCGCCGGGCCCGCCACGTTATAACAATTCATACAGTGTAGTTATTACTCTATCCGCCTCTCTACAGCTCCCCCCGCCTCTTTGTATACAGACCCCCACGGCACCTGCGTTTTTCGCCATGGCCATGTCGTAGTCTGTGTCTCCAACCACTACCATGTCTCTAGGGGCGATGGAGAAATACTCAGCTACTTTATACAAAGGATCTGGCGCAGGCTTGCCCCTAGGGACTTCGTCTCCGCCTATGACTAAATCTACGTAGGGGAGAAGGCCTACAGTTCTTAAAATTTCTCTGGCCACGTAGCCGCTTGAAGACGTCACCACGGCCACGGGCCTTTGGATGTATTTCAACACAGCGGCGTCTTCGTAAAGTTTTACATATGAAATATATTTTTCTAAAAACAGTCTGTTTTTAAAAGCGGCTAGTTCAAAAGCCCCGGCGGGGTGTAGTCTCTTGGCGATTTCTAACGCAGGGAGTCCCATATATGGCTTAACCTCGTCGATCTCTTTCCTAACTCCAAATAACTTAAGCGCCTCTATCCAAGCCGCTATGTGCGCATCTACTGAGTCTACCAACGTGCCGTCTAAGTCGAAGACGTACACACGGCGACTGTTCTACGTTTTATATATATTACGGCAGCGGCTCTAGCTCTTGAAGGCCGTGGGGATCTACTCTAATCTTCCCCACTCTCACCTCGTCGAAGTCGTCAGTAGATACATACGCCGACGGCGACGGCTCAAATTTTTCAAATACTGCGTAGCCCACTAGGCGGCCTTTTTTATAAAGCGCAGCAAAAACGTTTTTAAAATAGTGGGGCGGGACCGCGATTTCTCTACCGCGTCTCTGTGGCTCTTCTACATCAGCCGCTACGTACCGCCCCCATGGACAAGAGAGGCCTCCTCTCTCCCATTTACAAAAGGCTAGACTCTCATACGGTATCTGAATCTTTTTTATAAGTGATATATGGCGTCTGTAGGCGTAGTTTCTCAACTCTCTCCTCTCTTGCGGCCCCCTCTGTAATATATGCCTAGGTCTACTCAACAGTCTACCTGGCAGAACTACCTCGCCTATGTTTAACACTGTTGGCTTAACGGCGTCGATAATAGACCACAACATCTGTAGGCCGCGGCCAGTGGTCCACCCCGGCGTGTTTATTATAATTAAGTGGGGGTAGTTTGCAGAAGCTTTTTTAAAACATTGAACTACACCAGCCACTAATAGATCCTCCACGCCTTGGAGATTTACAGTGCCTACGTAGTATCCATCTAGAGGTTGGAGTTGAGAAATGTGTAGAACTGGAGCAGAGGTGCAGCTATATGTAACGAAACCGGGCGGCCCTATGTCGGACTGGCCTACGTCGGCGTCTATTACACATACTCTCTTCCCCCCAGCCACATGTCTATTGACTAAGTATGTGGATAGACTACTTTTTCCAGAGTCGGTCGGCCCCACTAAGGCCACTGCCCCCTCTGTCTCTATATTCCAGTCCTCTGGAATTGTAGAGCCAGCGACTAAAGTAACCGACCCCTCCTCTATGTAAATAACGGCGGGTCCCTCCACTGGGTATTGTTTATAGAGGGGCACCTCTATATTTTTAAACAGCCCCCCAAACACTCTACAACTATTTATACATTTGGCCGACGCCGGGCCTTTTAATATCGCCGTATACCCAGCCGGGATCTCTATGGCAAACATAATAATCAGTGGATTTTTTAAAATATGTCTCACACCGCCGTCATCCCAGCGCTCCTCGATGAATTGTTATTAATAGCCCTCCCCATACTCGCCGCCTTTGCTCTATACATACTAGACATATTGCCTCTCTGGGCTGCGTTGATTATTGCAGTGCCTCCCCTAGCCCTTTTGATACATACACTGTTAAAAATTGTTAAAGAGAGGCCCCGGGGCTATTCCTATCTGGGGGGTAGGGGGGTCGCCGTAGAGGACTTAAAGCCAAGCGGAGTGGTTAAAATACGTGGTGAGTATTGGAAGGCCTATTGTCTAAATTGTGAAGTAGCGGCGGGAGAGTGTGTCGAGCTTGTAGAAGTGAAAGAGGGATACGCCTACGTCAAGCCCTGTCGCTAGCGAGAAGGTTTAACAACTCCCAAGTCTGTCTCATCACTGCGATTTCGTGTCTAATTTTGACATATGTCTCTTCATCTATTTTACCTAGAGACCTCGCCTCTTCTATCTTCTTTTCCAACTCTACTAAGTCGAATTTATTTAAATACTCTTTCGTCAAAGCCCGCGCCCATAGATATGTTATTCTGCCCTCTATCTCAGCCATTTTCTGAGTCAAAGTCTCTAATTTGTCTTGGTACTCCGAAATCTTTTTCTGTAGCTCCGCCGAAAGCGTCACGTAGTCCTTCTCTGAGATTAAGCCTAGCTCTTTCTTGGCTAGCAACATCTCTAACTCTCTCTGGAGGCCCTCTACGACGTTTCTCAACTGGTCTACTCTAATTTTTATTCTTGGAAGATCTGCGTCCCAACTAGACTTAGTCTTCGTGGCGGAGTCTTTAAAAGAATTCCACATGTCTTCTATCCCCCTCAGCCTCTCTTCGTATTGATTAAGTATTTTCTCCAACTCCCCGAGGGCTAAATACGCCACGTCTAGACTCATCTTAACAATCCCTCTAGCTCTTTCTTAAGTTTTTCGTACGTCTCTCTTGAGATTCTGCCCTCTTTTAACAAATCTTCAAGTTTAGAAAGAGATAATTTTAGCGATATTATCTCAGCCGTCGTAGAAGTAGAGAGGACTCGTCTAAAATGCGCCCCGAGGCTCTCTTCTAACGTAGCGTACTTAGCCCTTACCTCGTCTGAGAGGTTTTTCAACGCCTCTAGTTTATCAGATAGCTCTCGCCTCAGCCCCTCGTAGGCCTCTTCAGACATAAACTCTCTCTTTAGCTCTAATTGCGCCAACATCTTCTCGTAGTCCCCTATTGTCCTCCCCAGTAAGTCATACGCCCTTAGTAAAGACATCTTTTCTACTTCCCACTGCCTCTTGGCGTTTACTACGTCGTTTTCATACTCCCTCCACGTGTTGTCTAATTTTTTTACTAAGTCGTCGTATTTTAAAACTATGTTGTCTATGACGGGCTTAATAGCCTTTTCAAACTCAGCCTCTAGTCTCTCAGAGGGTAGTTGTAAAACCTCCGCCACGGGCTTCGGCTGATCTTCTACAACTCTCACACTTGGCTTCTCTCTAGAAAATCGAATATAGATGGGGCACTCTGTATAGTTACCTATACAGTACCAACTAAAGGGGTCTATTGCCTTGTTTGAATAACTACAGACAAATCCGCCTTCTCCACGTCTTAGAGCAGGACATACACTCATTGCATTTAACTCTAGAGAAAATATATATTTGTTACGGCTTTAAATCACTAAGTTCTACACTCTTTACACTTTTTAAATCTTGTAGAGTCCCCACGTCGTAAAAAACGGCCTCTTTTGCCACATACAGCCCAGTTCTATACAACGTGGCTAATTTATCCATGTCGAGATATTCCTCTCTTAACTTAGAGATTATCTCTTCGTTAACTACGTAGATGCCAGTAGATGTTATATATTCAAAACTAGGTTTTTCTCTCCACGTCTTTAACAAACCGCCTTCTTCTTCCAATACGCCAAAACGGAGATTTTGTCTAAATCTGTGACTAATTATAGTGAGTTGAAAGCCTCTCTCAACGTGGAGACGAGCTGGGTGTGAGAGATCTAGGTTAGTCAACACGTCAGAGTTTATTAAAAATACGTCGCCTTTTACCCAGTCTTTGACGTAGTATAATTGACCAGCGGTTCCCAAGAGTTTTCTCGATTTAAAAAACACCACGTCTGGGTGGAATTCTTCTAAATATTTTTCTAAAACTCGTTGCATATAGTGCCCAACGACTGCTATTTCGTCTACTTTATTTCTCCTTAGCCACTCAAGTACATAATCAATCAACGGCCTATCTACTACTATAGCCAAAGGCTTCGGTATAAAAAACGTCAGGGGTCTTAGTCTAGTCCCCAAGCCGGCCGCCAATACAACTGCTCTCACAGATAGTCGCCGAGGCCTTGTCTCTTTAGATGAGCTCTTATTTTCTCCACTTCTTTCTCCATTTTCTTAACCTCCGCCAGTATATCTCTCTTCGGCCCCTCCTCCTCGCCTGAGGGCTTATATGTACAAAAGCCCTCTGGAGTCATTGCCCGCGCCTCGCAGTAGGCGTATTGACAACGGGGGCCTATACATTCATCGTTGAGCCATGTACACCAAAATATTATCTTATTTCCTCTAATCGTCGGCTTAAGGGCTTTTTTCCCACAGCGGAATAGAGAGGTGCTGTTTGGCCCATAGGCGCATCTAGGCCCTAGACAATTGATCCTCTGTGCCACTATGTAATACATTTAGAACTATTTAAATCTTGTAGCCAAGTGAGTCTAAAAACGCAGTAACTTCCTCCCACCGAGGCGCAGACCTCGCCCCGTGTCTAGTCACTTTAATCGCTGCGGCTGCGTTGGCGAATAGTAGTTTTTTATACAGATCCGCCCCTCTTATAGACATCACTACATATGCCGCGGCAAAGGCGTCGCCAGCTCCGGTGGTGTCTACAGCGTCTAATTTAAAGGCCTCTACATGTAGTAATTTTCCGCCGCTGTATACCACTGCGCCGTCGGGACCTAGAGTTATGACTAACTCTTTGACTAACAGCTCTCTTGCCAATTTCTCAATAGCCGATAGATAGTCCCCCGAGCCCGTCAATGTCTTAGCCTCGGCGTAGTTCATAAACAAAATGTCGACGCCGTCTACGGCGGATTTCACAATATCAAGCCCTTTTCTCGCTAAAGCCGTTCCGCCGTCTATAGACACTGACGCGCCGAGTTCTTTAGCTATTTCTTTTGCTTTATGTATAATCTCCACTCTGCCGGTGGCTAAGTGTATATGGACACAGCCCTCGAATTTGTCTATCGTCAAGTCGTTAGGAGACAGCCCTAGGTTTGCGCCTCTGTATGATAACATTCTCTTCACGCCGTCGAGGTGGACTAACACTACTACAATCCCAGACCTAGCCCCCCTCACCCTCTTTACATATGTCACATCTACGCCCTCGTCTCTCAACTCTCTCAGCGACTGATCTCCCAACAAGTCGTCTCCTACTGCGCCGATGAATCGGACAGGTTGTCGAAGTCGGGCGACAGCCACTGCGAAATTGGCCGCAGAGCCGCCTCCGCCGGTGTAGAGTTCTAGAACTTCTATATTTTCGTCGGGGCCGGGGATCTCGGCTATTTTTAAATATATATCAAAATTTAAATTGCCTATAGAGGCGACGGCCACGTCTTCTAAAAATATTTAATATATATCCTATACCCCCATGTGGATATCCAAAAACTTTTAGAAATTAGGAAGTTGGTAGAGGAGAGAATCAACCAGCTACAACAAGAGATAAAGCTATATACGGCGTTGTTAGAGTTTTTAGATAAATCTATCGGCGAGAAGTCTTTCTCCACTGCGGCACAAGTGGCTAAGCCTGAGTTTGTAGAAGAAATAAAAGGCAGAAGTGGGGAGATATACGCCACGGCAGAAATTTATAGAGATTACATATATATAAAGTTTAGAGAACCTGTTAAAATAGATAGTTTATTTAAACGGTTTTTCTTAGATAAATTTCTACAGAAGTATAAAGATGAAGATATGAAAGAGGCTAGACAAGGCAGGGGAGAGGAGGTTTTACGTTATGAAATTGAGGAGGGGGGACAGGGCGAGGCCGTGGCGTTGAAGATATATAACTACAAGAGTGAAGAAAGGCGTAGAGAAATACTCAGAGTTTTGAGGTGGACTTTAGAAAAAGTCTATGCCTGACTTATTTTCTTCTGGCGTCTATACAGCTCTAACATTTCAGTCACTGTAGTGGACTGCTCAGGCGACTTGTCTAGGCGGTAGCGACTTGTAAAACGTGGAAAACGTATAGCCAAGCCCACTCCGGGCCTTACGAAGCCTAGACAACATGTATGTAGTGGAGAGAGCGTGATCTCAGCCCCTATCACCTCTATTACTACTTTAGGCACAAACCAAACGTCTGCCTCCATCTTAGAGACGACGCGTGGATGTCTATGTTGAATCTTGTACGGCTGTAGTAGTTCGTACATTTTTTTCAAATCTGTGTCAGAGAACCCACTACCCACCTTACACACAGTGTAGAATAAATCCTTCGCGGGGTCGTACGCAGCTAGTAAAAAAGCCCCGTAGAGACCGGCCCTTTTGCCCCTGCCGTGAAAGGCGCCGACGACGACTAAGTCGACTGTGTCAATCATCTCGCTTCTATAATCCCGTTTATATTTAATCCAGTTCCAACCCCTGGCGCCCATTTCATAGATAGAAGTGGGCGACTTGCAAATAACTCCCTCCGTGCCTAGCGACGTAGCTTCGTGGAAAAACAAATCGATTGAATCGACGTCGTCAAAAACTCTCCACTTAGCAATGACTACCTTCTCTCCTTCTTTAACAATTTCACTTAGCCTCACTCGTCTATAGATAAGCGGCTCTGTGGTTAAATCCTCCCCGTCTATATACAACACGTCGAAGAGATATAAAACAGTGGGGTACATCTCGGCGGCATATGCGACGTCGTGTTTTCTCTTTCTATGCATCAACTCTTGGAAGGGCAACATCTCGCCGGTGTCTGGATCAACAGCCACAATCTCGCCCTCTAATATGGCCTCGTCTACAGCCACTGATTCAATTACAGCGTTGACTACGTCTGGATATGCCCTAGTGATGTTCTCAAGTCTTCTACTAAATATTTTGACATCTCTATTTCGTATGTGAATCTGCGCCCTCTCGCCGTCGTATTTATATTCACAAATCGCAGAGCCGCCTAGCTTAGTTAGTATCTCTTGTGCAGAAGAGAGGCGTTGGGCTAACATAGGCAGTATAGGCACTCCAGGCGTTATCTTTATCTCAACAAGCGGCCTCCCCTCTGCTACATGTCTAGCGAGTTTTCCCATATCGGGGTAGATATGATAAGCTCTCTCCAAGGCTTCTTTATCTACTCCAAAGGCTTCAGACAACGCCTCGATAAGAGTCATGTCGGCAACTCCCAGCCTCAACTTGCCCACGACGAATCTGGCAATATATCTCGCCTCGTCTGGCGTGGCTCTGTTAAAAAGTGAGACGAGGAGGGCCAGTTTCATATCCACAGCACCCTCGCCGGTGGCGTAAGCCACTTTTAAAAGCGTGTCGTAGACCTCCCACATCTCCAACGGCTTTGGGGGAACTAGCGAAGAAGCCCTGCCTCTATTTAACAAAGCTCTCTTCGCAACCTCTCCCACGTCGCCAGTTCTTTTATAAAGAGACTCGAGCTCTGCCAGAGAGGCGCCGGTAGATTTAGCCAAGGCCCTTATACATAATTTCTCCGCCACTCCCAGCTCTACGCCCTCCCACGGGGGCTTTAAATCGCCAAGTATGAAATACACTAATTTATCCACCTCGCCGCGGTCAGCCTTCTTAAATAGCGAGACGAGAGCCTTCACCATCGCTGTCCTTTGTGTAGTAGACTCCACCACCCCCAGCGCCTTGACTACTTCAGAAAATAACACAAAATAGTCTCAACTGGGTTTTAAAACCTTGAGTATAAGTTCTAAATATGTCTCTCTGACCTCCTCCACAAGTCCAAGCTCAGCTCCGAGGCTCCTCAACTCCTCTACTGCCTTTGAGACTTCGCCGTGGTCGTAGACCACTTTTTCAATTTCTACAAATTCCCCCAGGCCCTCAACTACGTCTAAAGAAATTGAGACATCGCCTCTCTTGTAGTACTCTCTCCTTTTTTTAACACGGGCCACTTCAACAAAGCCAAGTCTTCTAAAAAGCTCTAACACATCTCCCCCCACTGACATAGAGATCTCTTCTCTAGTCTTCGCCCCCACGCCGATTCTAGGCCCTTTATAAGTCACAGTAATGTGGCTATCTGTAATTCTCACACGTAACGCCTCGTCTGTCTCTACAAAGTTTCTACAAGGGTGTTGAAAATATACATCGACCTCTTCGCCAGCCCCCGAAAAATAAAATCCTCTCGACAAAAGCCTGTCTCGAAGCGACTTAACGTCGCATCGGTACTTAACCTCCACCTCTAACATATTGTTTACAAGGCGGCGAAGTCGGCGAAGACACTGCAAAGCCAAAGAGAAAACACCTAGACGTCAAGTTGCCAAAATATGCACACTCTCCACAGTTGTCCGGCCTGCCCAACACTAATTTAACCGAAGCGACGATAGGTTTGTATAACTGCTCCACCGGCCTTTGCTCAAACCGCGTCTCAACAACGCGCGGCTTGGGAGGGGGAATAACCTCAGGTGGACGATGGGGCTCTGGCGCCTCGACGATTGGCTTAGGAGGCTCTAGCGGCATAACCTCAGGTGGACGTCGGGGAGGCTCTGGTGTGGCCTCGGGGAGAGGCCTCGCCTCGGGCTGTATAGGAGCCACTGGCTGAGGCGGCGACGGCGTGGCCACAGACGGCACTAATTCTATACTTGACAGCTCGGGGAATTCCGACCGCGCCTTCTCTTGTATAATAGATAAGACATTTGTCAAATCCACTTCGCCTTCGCCTACTTTAACTCCGTCAATCACTACGGCGGGGAGTTTAGACACATTGTATTTCTTCAACATATTTACAAGAGATCTATAGTGAGGCGGCACTTTTTCAAGAGGCTCTTCAACAAACCTAAATAATTGATCCACGGCCTCCGGCCTAATCTTCACAGTGGCCAACCTCACTCTGTCAGGCCTCTGCACCCTCCCCCTAATCTCCTCCACCGCCTTCTTAAGAGAGTTCTCCAAATCGGCGCCTTGGCCAGCCACTACGAACAACTCAATATACATAAAAGCCCCTACAGACGTAAATATATACTTAACGCATAACCTCTAGATATTGTTTAAACACTCTAGACTTCCACAACTCCCTCTCTATCACCTCGCCGTCGGGCCTCAACTCGTAGAAAATCGTAGTGGAGAATATATAGAGCTTATCCACTACGCCGCCAGACATAGACTCTATATATCTTAATAAAACTTCGCCCACTAGCCTCCGCTCGACCATAGTCTGTGGAAGCACTACAAACTTCCGATCGCCCGACACAACCAACACGCCGTCTCTACCCCACATTACCTCGTTAAGAGACCCATCCCAAGGTCTCAACTCGCCCACTAGCGTCGCCTCAACCATAGACCTACGCAAGTCGAACTCGGTAAATCGAGGAATTGAAGATACCAACTTAGCTGCAATCTTAGCAGAGTCGTAAGCTAAGTTTTTTATAGGCTCGACCGAGCCGAGAGAGCCGCGTACCTCTCTCTTCTCATAGCCGCCCGACCGTACAATAGTTTCTATTGTAATAAACAAGCCAGACCTCATATTAGACAACTCGGGGTGGTCCTCTACTACACCATAGCCCCTCAGCCTATTGTACATGGCAGAGCGGATATGTGAGATAAGTACACGCCCCAACATGTATAGAGAAAATGGTAGAAATAAAAAGAAAAAGACGTAATATGAAAAAAGATCTGTTTAAAAAACGCCTATTTAGGCGGCGCCAATATTTGCATCAAACGCCTCCTCCTCCAGTTGTTGTACTCAATCATCAAAATCACCAAAATGGCAACCACCACTAGCAGCAACAATGCGTACAACACTAAAGTAGGTAGCGGTATTCTAGTGCCCATGAAGTCTAAGCCCGCAGTGCCCGGCACTACTATCTGCACGCTCTTAGACTCTCCAGCCTCGAGGTTAATAGTGGCAGTAGCGTCTTTGCCAAGCGCGGTGACTTTCACCGTGTAGGAGCCGGCCAAGACCTCTAAGTCTCTCGGCGGCGTAGCGCTCATGATCGGAGTCGGGCCTATCAGCTCAACCGACGTGACGTATCTGTCTATAGGCCTGCGGTCGTCGTCAACGACAGTTATACTCAACTTCGCAGTGGGGACTTTTATAGTAGCAGATTTTGCCTCACCGCTTTTCACACAGACTCTCTCAGTAAACTCTTTGCCAAAGACGGCGCTCTTGACATCATAGCAGCCAGCAATTACCTCAACATCACCAGTGGATCCACTAGCCGCCACTACATTTACAATTTCAATGGGCCAGTCGCTCCTGACTCTACCAAAGCCGTCTACAACTTGGGCAGATATCTTGGCGGTGGGGATTTTGACAGCTACAGTCATCTGTCTCCCCGTGGCAGTTATCACTGTTTCATTAGTATAGCCAAGGCCAGTCACACGTACAGTGTACCTCTCCCCCTCTACAAGCTCCACATCAATTTGACCAGTTCCAGATGCAACATTAACAATAGTTATTGGCCAGTCGCTACGCAGGCTGTTAAAGCCGTCCACAGCTAGAATTGTTACTTTCACAGTGGAGACGGGAATTTGCAGAGACTGCGACCTCTGTCTCACTTCAAATGTCTGTTCTTTCACAAGTGCTGTGCCAGCTGGCGTAATAGCATTAGTGATAATTCTAACATTGTAGGGCACATCTAATAAGTCAGTCCTCGGCAGCACAATTTGAACTTGTCCAGCGCCCTGCACAACAGTAATATTGCGGTACAACACTTGAACTGTCCAGTCAGACCTCGGGGCACCGGATGCATCTACTGCTTGTATCGTGACAATACCCGTGACGCCTAGCTCGGCAAAATCTAGACCTGCTAATAGGTCTCCAGTTCTGCCAGAGAATACTAATCTTTCACCGCCGCGCACAGGCACCTCGACGTTGCCCAGCGTAACATGTGTAATGTAAATCTCTACCGGGTAGTCAATAGTAACGGGTACTTTGCCCTGTAGCCTCATTACTCCATTAGATATAGTAAACGGCACCTTTACGTCTCTTCTACTACCGTCTATGAACTCGACATTGCGTATCAATAGGTAGCCCCTAGTTGCGCTATTTCTCACCGGTATTTCCGTGATGTATTGAACAGTAGCTATAATATTCCAGCCCTGGGCAGGCACAGCAGCGCCGCGCTGGATTTCAAATCTGCCCACAGCAACTAGGGCGCCGTTTTCATCAAACACTCTATAGATATAGCTAGTCGCGGGGACTTGCGACAATACGCCAGTGGCATATTTAGATATCCTTAGATCCACTACTTGTGCACCCCCGTCTGCACCTGTCTTATTGGCGGCGTTAACTAATCTGCCGGTGGTGGAAGTGTCGATGACTTGCACTATCATATTTGTCAACGGCCTGCCAGCAGCATCTCTCACAGTGACAGTCAACGGATAGACATACGTCCTAATCTTGTCAACTACAGTACCAACGCCCAGCTCTACTCTGTCTCTCTCAATGGACTGATCGTATATCCATATAGTGAACTCCGGCCTCCCTCTCAGCAGCTCGAACAGATACCCGTAGTACCAAGATACTCTAACTATCTGGCTTGGGTCTCTCAAGTCAGGCAGCGGATACACCAATCTGCCAGAGGAGTCAGTGTATACAATTGCGTAAGGCTTGCCACCTGCGAATAACACTACCGTCTGGTTAGCCAGCGGTCTGTCATTCCAGTCGCGTATCTCTCTAAGGCGCAGCGTTGGGAAGCTAAATACATACTTGTAGTCCCAGTCGCTGGAGTTGACCACTAGGTCAGACCAGGTGCCTCTAGTTACCTCCCTGATCTTTCCGAATAAGATTGTGTAGGTCCACTCGGCAGCGGGGGCATGGCTTGCATAGAGGACATTCTGCACAAACTCGGCTGTAGTCAGCGGGCTCACATGGTCTAATATCTTGGCCATGTCCAACCCACCGTCTAAGCCGAAGTATTTCACGGCGTCGACAACGCCGGCGTGGTAGACCTTCAAACTATATCTGTAGTTAGGCTGTACTAATCTAAACGCCCACACATCTGTTATGTTCATCATATACGTCCTGCCGAATCCGTAGCCGTCCAATAGTGTTGTATTTACAGTCTTACTACCGACGTAAGTCAAATCAACTGGCACCTTGTAGGTACATCTGTCCATATATCTTACAGTCAAGGCGCCAACAACTATCGGGAACTCGGCCTCGTTCTTCACGGTGAGTCTGTCCAGAGCTACAGTCGGCAGTTTGAACGCCCCACCTGCCAGCCACATGGCGGTTGAGTTCCACATCTGCACGCCAGTGTAGTTGCTAATTACCAATGCGCTGGTGCCAGACGTGCCGAAGCCCAGCCCAACAATTCTGCCCTCTCCATCGAACTCATCGAGGTAAGTCCTAGTCGTGACGCCTGCAGGGCATACATTAGGCACAAAGTTAACAACTAGGTACTTATTGAACTTATACAGCTTCAGCTCGACCTTGTCGTCTTTCACCTCGGTGAAGCTGTAGCGAGTGCCAAGCGCAGGTGTGCCACATGGCTGCTCCCCGGCGGCTATTATCCAAATCCTCGCAATTCTAGAACCAGCCACCGAAGTCTTGTGATACCAAGAGGGCAGCAGAGCAATATCTCCAGCCTTCACCACATAGGTAATTGGCGTGCCGAAGCCGCCATATCTGTCAAAGGTCTCTCCGAAAGCATTAGCTAAAGACCGCGTTATGTTAATTATATAGACTGTCGTCTGTGGGTCAATCTCAGGCGCGCCAGGCCTCATCTCCATACAGTCATACATCGACACCGTGGCGTATTCAGCTGCGAGCGGCACCAACTTAGTGGCGCAGACTCTGATCGGCTGGGTGGTGGGGTCGTACATATAGAACGTAATGTCATACCTCACCTCGAGGTTCTGTGTAGCTATGTGATATGCCAACGCGCCCACGCGGCCGAAGTTGAGCGGCAGCCTCACCACAGCCCTAGTGGACCTCGTGCCGGCGAGCATATCGGTTAAATTATACACAATTGAGTCAATCTTAGTGCCGTTGGCAAAGTAAGCAGTTATGTTCACCAACGCCTTGCCGCCCGTCACTTTCCACGGCAGCTCCACCTCTAAAGTACGGTAGTTCACAACCTCGACACCTCTAAGCGTTAGCCTATACCTATACTCGTCGTCTTCATCGTGAACGATTTGCGCTAACAACGTTGCACACCTTGTTGTGTTACCCACATGGCTCAATGTTCTAAACACATCTTCTCTTTCAACTACGTCGATTGAGTGGTACAATACATTAAATGCGCGGTACCTCCAGTCATATGGCACGGCGAACCATCTGTCAAAGCTCACTGCATACTCCATACTTGGATACGCCTCATCCTCAGTAATGTCGGTAATATATGTCATGTCGGTGGCTACATATCTAACGTCAGCCTTGCACGCACCAGCCCATACCAGTAGTTGAACTGTATTAGGAACAATACCAGGTTGGATTATAACAATGCCACATTTTGCATTAACAATTAACTCAATAGTATGGTTTGCACTTACTGTCCACACCAAATCCTGATATACGAAACCGTCAAAACTTATTACGGCGTTGCTTGCGTCAACTATGAGTTCCGAGCTGACAAATGGATCGCTGTAGCTAATCAATCTGACATATGTAGCATTTGTAGCGGGGTCAGACTCGATAGCAGCGCCTCTCAACGTGATGACGACTACATTATCAGGCAAGATGCTAAAGCTTACATCAGCAACAGGTATGTATTTAGGTAACGTGTAGACTTTGGTGATTGGCGTCACACTAGTTAAAATTGTATACAAGTACTTCGGGACGGTGCCGTTGCGTATTACTGCCAGGTTTGGCAGGTATGCAAAACTCCCACCTGACGAGACGTCTCTATACTGTCCAAAGTAGTATTCATCGAATTTTTCGCCGCCTATCAGAACCTCAACTTTACTATTAAACGGGGCTGCTGTAACTATGGCCGATTCATTTACAAGGAGCCTACTTAGTCCATATGTCTTGAACGTGTTGCTAAACGGCGCAGTTAGCTGTGGAACTAGAGAGGCGTTGCTAAACCTGGCGTCTGGTTTATTCAAGGCGAGGCCTAGGTACACGTCAGTTATTGTAAAGCCGACAAACGCGTCTACAGGTAGTCTCATACTCTTGGTGTATGTTGTAACATTCACTGGGTAGACGTCGGCGTTTATCTCAACTAAGGGGCCTGTGATGGTGACGTAGTCGTCAAAGACCTTCTGGCCCATGTACCAAACTACAAACCTAAGCCTCTGGCCCTTCATAAACAGCCTTGCGATCTCTGCACTCCCCACTTGGTCAACTGTCATCTTACACACATCGACTGTATCTTTCGGCTGTTGAGACGTCAATGTGAATATGGCGGCGTATCTATCTGTAGAGGCATTTGCAATAAATCCAGCCATCGAGGCCAGTGAGTAGGCGTTTATAGCCCTGGCGTAGTCAGCTCTCTCAACCTTTGGACAATCTAACGCCTTCTTAGTTTCGTCTAAGTACTTCGAGGCCAGGTTCCTATAGATAGACCTCATCCCAGTTATGCCGATGGCTCTGAAATCAGTAATTACCTTGTAATCGTTCAGCGTGCGGTTGTTCCAAATCGAGGCGAACTCATACGGACTGTAGTCATCAGCAACCACCAGCGTCACATTTAATAAATACGCCCTCGTGGCTTGCGGATAGGGGCCTAGATATACAGGTTGGCTGCTTAAGAGATACTTACCAGTCTTGTCGTAGACAGCCACCACGAGGTCGTATACCACTACATGGAGTGGAATAGCGTCTTTGGCACATACATATCTCGCCACGAGGTCACCAGTTATGTTAATAGTCGTCTCGTTCACCACTAGCCCACTGTCCAGCACTCCCCTAGTGCCGAGAGTGTAGACGTTATCTGCGGGTGTAAAGCCCAGAGCTCTTGCATACGATGCGTAGTCGTTACCTCTTCTCACCTGCTCGTAGTGGTAAGACCACAGCCTGTCGCTGCTGGGCACAATAGTGCGGACTTGTACATTGAACGGCACTCCGATCGGCACATTCGGAGCGTATACAAACCCATCTCTGTTAGAAATACCTCTCGCAATTTCTGCATTTGCGGCTGTGCTAAGGACTCTCACCACGAAGCCCATAAGGGGCTCTCTAATTGGGTCATAGTCAACAGACACCACTTGGCTCCACACTCTAAACAACAGCGGCGCAATCGGTAGGTAAATCACTGGCTTCGCGACTACGCCATATTTCACAGGTATGTTGAAGTATACGGGCGCCGTGGCCGGTAGCTTTGTCCAATTGTCAGCTGTGTATAGAGTATAGCCGAAGTAGTGCAACACGGCGTAAGCTCTCACACTGCCGCCCCTTAAGTCAATCAAAGGCCTACCCCACTCGTCAATTGGAATAGCTATCTCTACAGGCACCTCGCTGCCGATCGGCAGCCTGCTAATATTTATACTACGGCCCTCTACGTCAAGGACAAGAGTGACATATGCACCTGCAGGACCAGCAGAGACGCCCATGACAGGCCTGCCGCACATATCTCTCATCAATATGTTCTGGAACACCTTGGCGATAGCTATGTGGATTACATGCTCTCTGTCATAGAACCTGCCGGGGTCTACGATTTGCACACTGTACATATCTTCTCTCTTCCTGTCGCCGTATACAGCTTCGAGAGTTCTGTTGGCGTATTTGTGGAGCAACAAACCGCTTGAGGTTACATTTGGGTATCTGACAATTACGTTGGCAGTACCCACTAAGGCATCGCCACTATATATTCTGAACCTATAGCGGTAGCTCCCTACAATACTTATGTGGAATTTCTCAAAGAAAGCGTCCCTAACGGCGTCGCTATAGTTGAAATATCTAACAACACCGCCCTTGGTTAAATTCGCAACTATTGGCGGGGCGGGCAAGTAGCCGCTGGCGTTGAACATCGACAGCAACGAAGCCCTTACGTTACCCACAAGAAGCGGCACAGGTTGGTACGGAGGCAGCGTCCAAATTACTTGGCCGAGCCACGGGTCGTATGTAACTGCGCCGTCGTAAGCCATTCTGCTTATGTACATCGTATCGCCATCTACTACAAACCTTAAAGACGCCAAGTCTAGAGGATCTGTAAAGAAGAACTCCCTCGGGTTGGGAACATTAGGCGGCAGAGTGTAGTTACTCCAGCGCCATAGTCTAATCTGCACAGGTAATATAGAGACAACAACCCTCCCTTCATAATCAGCAGGCTCCGCCAGCGCCATCTCTAACACAACCGCCCCCACTTGGTCTTGGCCAGACCTATAGACGTACTCAACCACTAGCTTACTTGTTAAATCTACATAAGACAACGAGGCCTCATTATTCCTTAACCTTAATTGGCCTCCCAGTCTAGTAAGCTCAACTGGTTCGTATAGACTTAACACAGCGTCTCTGAACTGGTCTGGCCCTAGTTCTCTATAACACCTAATCACATCACCTATGGTATTTAAAGATCCACATACATTTCTCACTGCAGTAGCGGCGTCGCCTATTGTCAACCTCCAAGAGCCCTGCGCCCTATCAACAGTGACCCAGCCGTCGCCGACTTTCAACTGTACTTTAAACCTAAAGCTCTCTGGGTTAAACACTGGATTGCCCTTGAGGTCTAGTAAACCAGTGATTCTAACTGTGTACATAGACATATTCCATACAACTAAGCCGCATGAAAGCGGCGCAGCGACGCCGGTGCCAGGTCCTACAGTTCCGTTCAGAGTTAGCGCCACATAGCGTAGGCCATTGTACGTAACATATTTGTCATTTGTACTTGTAATAACCTCTCCTCTATAGCCTTCAATAGTGATGAATACTCTATGTTGTAGACGGACCCGCGTTGGGTCTATAGTTACATTCTTTCTTGCTTCCCCCAGCGAAGTTACATAAGTGCTTAGATATGTAAACGGCCCAAATACAGCTGTGATCTGTGGGTCTATTCCTCTGGCGTAGTTTGTCGGACCTCTGCTAGGAGTTAAGCCCTCTTCACTCAGAACTACAGTCCCTCCGACAGTTATTACTCTAGAGAGAGTTAGATCAAATTGCCTACCTAGAGTATTTACGCCAATGTAGTACGTATGTATAACACTAGATGACAAATTACCAAATCTATTGTCGCCATGTGTCAACTTAATAACGCCCCATGGGCGCTGTATTATCTCCGTGCCCGTCAAATCAGGCCTCCCGCTCAAGCTGCCTATAACTTCAAACAGAGCGGCGTCTTCAAATGTGTCGTCGTAGATTAAGAAGTAGTAGCCGGGCCTCGGCCACTCCACCACTATGGCGACGTACCAGTCGCTCTTTTTAGTTACATCAACGCCAGGAGGCAAGTCAATGGCAAATCTGACAAAGCCAGTGGCGTTAGCCACTGCAGTAACTCTATAGTCTCTAAAGAGGGGCGGATAGGCCGGCTGGGCCGCCATTTCGCGTATAATCAGAGTAAAGTTCTTACCCGCCGCAAAGGCGTAAGGCCTTGTGTGATCTAGGCCTTTTGGCCAGGGGGTACATAGCGCATATTGTGCCCCAAAGCCATACGACGCGCGGGCGTCGTTGATTTGGAGAATTACGTCTAATACTCCAGGCAGCGCTTGACCAGGCCCACGTGGATTCTTGAGCCATTACGAACATTGTTGTTAACGCCAGTGTTACGAGTAGTAACACTATTTTAGTTCGGTTATGCATAACTTATAGAAAAACAGGTCTTTAAAAATTTTTCCTAACTGTTATGATATTACGACAGTGGCCTTTAGGTCTCCTTGGATAATTATCCTCCCGCTCTCTACATAGACACTATGTCTACGGCCTCTGCCGTCTACTATTTCAAAAAACTCGCCGTTCCACACAATAGACTGCGGCCTCTCGCCACTTTCTCTGGCGAGAGCTGAAAATAATCTAAATATGTACTGAACTGCGTCCTCTTCGCCGCTTGTGGTAGGAGCTTCGCGGTAGAGTAAAGACGGGAGGAGCTCTATTGGCACGCTACAATCCGCCCGCTCTCTATTTACTAGGATTTTAGTTATTTTAAGCGGCTGGGTGTTAAACTCAACGTAGACTTCTAAACTAGACACTCTAAGAGTTGCCCAGCCTCTAGCGCCCTCAGTCCTCCCCTCAAATTTAATGTTCTGGACGCCTTGTGGCGAATAAACGACGGCTGTGCCACTTGCAGTTCTCACATCTGCCCCGTACTCAACCACCGCCCTCACTTCAACAACGTCAAAAGAGATAGTGACCGGCACGCCTCCGTATCTACACCTAATTCTGACGCTATGTAGTCGTCTACTGTCTACGAGTTCGACTCTGTGTATACGACTCACTGATATCTTAGGACTGGCTAGAGTTAGTACAGTCGTAAATCCATATGTTGTAGAGTTTATCTTTAGCCATAGAGTTGTGGAGCCGGGGGCCTCTGCCGTCTCTGTGAGATTTCTAGTCAACACCTGCCCGGGGCCTAGCCTCTGTGTATAACTGCCCCCGGGGTCTGTGACTACGAGCGTTATAGACCTCCTAGTGGCGTTGGTGTAAATTGAATAGCCCCATTTCAACTCGACGTTTTTTGTAGAGACTGTGATCGAAGTCCCGTCTGTACTATTCGGGCGGGGCCACGCCCTCCTTATCTCTGGGCTTTGTATAAAAATCTCGACGCTGATGTGTACAATCTTAACTCTCATCTCATGTACAACCTCTATATTTAAGTCGCCACTAATTTCAAAAACATAACGGTGGACTCCAGCCCGCCTTATTTCTAAAGTAGATGTTATATTCACCGCTTCTTGTGGCGCCAAGACGACTCTTCTGCCGTTTATATTTAAATTAGCTGTGTCGTTGCCTATATTTTTAAGCCAAAGCCAAGCTGAGTATTTCTCCCCGGGAAGTGCCTCAACTTCGTCGAGTCCGCCTACTCTCCACTCAAAAGCCGGGGTGTAGTAGTAAACATCTACTGGCACCTCTACGTCGTCTAGCTTTACGACATGTCTACCCACGCTCACTACGTTAAGACTCATCTCAACACGGGCCTCTCCGCCAGGCGGAATTTCAACTCCCCCAGCTCTCCCAGTCATATTTCCAATATTTCTAATCTCTACTGAGATAGTCACCTCTGTAGGTATTTTAGTCACATTTACTCTCACAGGCTCCGCTATGAGTATATATGTGTAGTAATAGACATACACATCTTTCTTATATAAAGTATTGTTTACATAAACCACCACTGTGTAGAGCCCGGCGTGGTGTATTTTAATTGAGGAGTTTATCGCCACTTCGCCCCCGGGCTCCACTCTGTAGAACACCCCGTCTATGTCTACAGTGGCTGTGCCGTTGCCTATATTTCTAACTACTGTCTGATACCTAACCTCAGTTGGTAACGTAGTTACGTTCACAACCTCGGGAGCCAGTATGGAGACTTCTAGCTTAGGGAGTACCCTAGGCTTCTCTACCTCTAAGCCGGGTTGCGTCGGCGTAGTCTCCACCGTATGTGGAGTCTCTGTGTCGACTACTGTCTGTCCGACAGCCGGCTGGTCCGGAGGCTGTGTAGAGGCGGGAGGAGCTGGAGACTGTGTAGAGGTGGGCGGAGTGTTCTCTGTCTGTGTGTTCGGCAGCGGCGTCAGTATTACATATAGAACTAGTAGGGCGACGCCTAGAGAGACTAAGGCCGCCTTTTTTAACATAAATATCCGATATCTTTATTATTTAATATATTTACATTTCTGTGAAGTGGATTTTTATACTGGCGTTAGCCGTCGCAGTCTTGGGCTTAGAGACTGACCACTTTGTCTTAGTCAACTCAAACGACTCTACACTTGCAAGTTATTTAGAAGAGGCGTATAGATACTACAAAGACAAG
This sequence comes from Pyrobaculum sp., assembly GCA_038832545.1. Taxonomy (GTDB): domain Archaea; phylum Thermoproteota; class Thermoprotei; order Thermoproteales; family Thermoproteaceae; genus Pyrobaculum. Next base: position 10,064 of record JAWBJM010000010.1, on the reverse strand, counting down.
GGGTTGAACCCGCTCCCGCCTTGTAGTGGGGCTAAGTACCCCGTATATATAGACAACGACGCCCCATACCCGGCGTATACTGAAATAGGCGGCTCGTGTATAAACCGAATTGTAGTGAAGACGTATACAAAGAGACTTATATTCCACGAAGTTGCTCATATATTTTACGAAAGATACGATAGTGATACGAGACACTACTACTGGGCCGACGAGGCTGTGGTAGAAGCCATGGCGTCTGTCGCCACTGGAGTCTATTACTATCCATCTCTATTCTTTTATGAAAGACTGTATAAAGTTAACCCATTTAGTCTAAAAAGAGATAGGTTGGTAGATTGGTATAAGTACAGCGCCGCTGTTGTTTGGTACTTAGAGAGAGAGCCTTGGGAGTGGGTACTGAAGACGTTTTCCTCACCGGCGGGGGCGGCTGATCTATACGTGAGGTATTTAATAAAGATAGCGACGGGGGTTGAGATGGGCGGCGTTCGCTATCAGCCACAGTATGAGCGCGTCTACGTTTTGGGCCTCAGGAGGTTTGAACTACGCCTAGAGGGCTACACAGCCTCCTATTTTGAACTCAAGTTAGAGCCTCCGGGCTTTCTCACAATTTCTATAGACAGCCCCTCTGTGGTCTCTAATGTCCTACTAAACAAAGAATTTTATATAGACAACTCTACGGTGTATCTAGCATTAGTGAATAACTCTACCGACGTGTTGAACGTCAGAGTTGAAATACGCTATAGCCGATTTCAATTAAAGATAATTGGTGGGGAGTACGACGGAGATTATATATATTTAGATCTCTATGCTGTGTATAGAGGGCTAGAGGTGTCGGGCGAAGTCAAGATAAACGGCAGCAGCGTTGAGTTTAAAAACGGAGTAGGCCGTTTTAGACTTGGGCGGGACTTGAGACGTTACTTACTCGTGGCTGAGTACGACGGCTATGTGACAAATGTATATGTAGATATTAATTTTAATCTATCGACCTCGCCTAAGTTGTTATACCTCGGCGAGGGGGGGCGCGGCTTTATCAATGTGACTATACAAAACCCAAGTCCTATTTCAATAAGGTGTCTTCTAAACGGCTCGGCGGCTGGCGTGGCGTTTTCGCCAGAGAGAGTAGAGGCGCCGCCTAATTCATCTACAGCAGCTAGGCTAGAGTTTCGCGTAGTTGGAGATGTAGGAGACAACATATATGTGTATTGTGGGGGGCTTAGAGACGTTATTAAAGTAAGAAAGCCTTCGTACATCTTGACGTACGATCTTGACAATGAGAGGGGGCGGTTGGAGGTGTGGTTTGGAAATAGTCTAGTGAGTTACGAAGTTACTAAACTACCTGCGGATATTTCGATAAGCTACGGCGGGTACGTCGCGGCTGTTGTAAAAATCCAAGAGCCTCAGTTTGAGATTCAGCCGAGCGCCCCTAGGCTCCGCGGCGGCGGAGTTATATATACACTCTCTCTAGAGTCTAAGGCGCCGCCGTGGGTTTTATTCACTGGCGCCGTATCTATAGACGGCTCTGTCGTAGGTCGTTATACAGGCGGCGTTTTTAACTTCACAATTTCGCTAAAGCCCGGGGAGGCTAGAGTGTTAAAAGTCGGCGTGGGGAGGTACGTCTTTGATTATTGGATATCTGCGCCGCGTGTAGAGTCTTGGGTCGAGCCCCTCGCGGCTGTGGTAGAAAATGACAGAGTGAAGATATTAGTGTTGATTAAACACAGCGTAGAGTTAGAGGGAGAGGCTTTTATAAAATTCGAGGGGGCCTCTGCGTCTCCCATTACAGATAGACTTGTGGTATTGGAGTATAGATACAGCGATGTTATCTACATAAACTACGAGGCATGGGGCGAGCGAAAGTCTGCCACTGTTGCTATCCCCAGGCCGCAGATAGATGTAAGCCTCGTCAGAGGGGTTGTCTCCCCAGATGTGTTTACTGGCGTGTTTAATACTACTATATCTGTCTGCAATCCTTCAGTTAGGACGAAATACAGCCTCCGGGTTGTGGACAAGACCTTGGTTCTAGACGCAGCGCCTGGCGAATGTGTGAAAAATTTCACTGTTGTAAATATAACAGTGCCATACAGACCTCACATTGAGGTGACTATAGACGCCGTTTTGTCTACAAAGTCGATTAGTCTCGAGGTGCCGCCTCCTCTGGTGAAAGTAGTTAGGTACCTCTGGGTTGTAGACAATGGAGAGGAATGGGTAAATATCACTCTATTTGTAAACGCCACTGGGTACATATATAGAATTTTCAACAGAGAGTTTAGAGGCGTGGATTACTTAGACATCTCCACAAGACCTCTAAACGGCAGCGTGGTGATAGACTACGGATTCGGCGTCGAGGTCTTACAGAGGCCTAGTCTAAACATATCTATCCAACCCACTGTGGTAGAGGTAGGATACTCAAAGCCTTTGAGAGTGGTAATCTCGACGCCGTCTGTTTTGTACATACGCGACGTAGTTAAGACTCAGTGGGGGTCTGTGCCTGTGGAGGTTAAAAACGGCACCACGGTACAAGTCGAAATACCCACCCCCAGAGATCCAGGTGTATATAATATTGACATACATCTAGGCCCCTACAGAGGCGTTGCAGAAGTGGTCAGATACTTAGTAAACCTCACAGCCACGGCGCCGCGCCTCGTGCCTGTGACGTATGTAGTAGATGTCGTTGTAAACGGTTCTGTTACTCCGCCTGTGGCTAACCCCTCAGCCGTCGTAGAGACAGTTGGCTGTATAAATTCCACCGGCGTCGTGCCCATTGGGTCTGTCTTTAGAGTGTCGTCGAATAGAACTTGTGAATTGACAATTAGGGCGTATACAAACTCCAGCGTAGCAGTTATAAAAGTCAAGTGGGCTTCTCTAGATATAGTTTTTGAATACCAGGCGCTGGGCTACGTCAACGGGATCCCTGTGATAGCTCCAAGATCTTTAAGAGCCAGGTCGACGCTAGGGGGCGAAGACGTCGACGGCTTTGTTAAAATCTACGGCGACTTCGACAGACTAGGCCTTGTGAACTTTACCGCCGTCGTAGAGTACATGGGGATTGTAAACAAATCTTCTCTACTGGCAGTCGTGGCGCCTGTGGAGAACTTTAAGGCGGCGGTCAGCGCGGCGGCGGAGATGCCACATGAGTCTAACTCCTTCTTTATATACCTAGTCGAAAAAGCGGCGCTTAGCGGCGACTGGGGGCCAGTAGATAAAATTTCACAATTGTACAAGTCCCTTCCGACTCCATTTACTCTAATAGCGAGGCGGCTTGTAGAGAGAGACTTGGCTATGGAGAGGATGCCCAACCTCAAAGCTATTGACATCTTGTTGAAACTAGAGCCGTTGATCTACGGGGTGATTATCGGAGTGGCGCTGGCCAGAAGGTTTATCTAACGTCTAAATGTATAATAGGTCCTGGGGCCGAAGTCGTGTAGCTCTACCCCCATTGCTTTTAGTCTATCTCTGAGGGCGTCTGCCAATGCGAACTGTTTTTCTTGTCTAAGTCTAGTTCTGGCCTCTACCAACGCGGCTACTGCCTCTTGGACTTCTTTAGGCACTTCTCTCCTCTCTAACACACCTAGCACGTCGGCCATCTCGACGTATTGTCTCAATATTGTGAGAGCTCTCTCTCTAGATATCTTCTCCACCTTGTGTAGAACTGTGGAGATTATATAACGCGCCGCTGTGTATAAATACTGCACCGCCTCTGGCGTAGAGAAGTCGTCTTCTAACGCGCTGTAGAAGGCGTCTCTATATTTCTCTATTCCCAAGTCCTCTACGTCTCGTTCCCCAGCGTCTCTCACCGCTTGTGTCAATTCGTCGTAGGCTGTGTACAACGTCTTCACAATGTCTTCAGCTTGTTGCAACAACTCGTAGCTAAACTCCATGGGTTTTCTGTAGTGGCTCATGGCGTAGGCTAGTCTCATAGCCTCTCCGCTGTGTCTAGAGAGGACTTCTCGTAAAGTCACTACGTTGCCCAGCGACTTTGACATCTTCTCCCCCCTCACTGTTAAATAACCTACATGTATCCAATACCTAGCGAAGTTGTCTAAGCCGAAGTAGGCCTTGGCGATAGCTATTTCATTTTCGTGATGTGGAAATATGAGGTCGGCGCCGCCGCCGTGGAAGTCGAAGGGCGCGCCTAAGTATTTAGTAGACATAACTACACATTCTAGATGCCAACCGGGCCTTCCGGGGCACCAGGGGGAGTTCCACCAAGGCTCGCCTGGAGTCCAGCTTTTCCAAAGGGCGAAGTCTAGTGGGTTTCTTTTTCCAGGCTCAGGCTCTACTCTAGCCCCCGCGATAAGTTCTTCAATTTTTTGACGAGACAAAGAGCCGTAGTTGTGGACTTTAGAAACTTCGAAATATACAGAGCCGTCTGGCGCAATGTAGGCGTAGTCTTTTTTCAACAACTCAGAGATCCACTCCACCATCTCCGCCACGTGTTCTGTAACTCTTGGATAGACGTGAGCTGGCTTTATGAATAGCCTCTGCGAAACTTCAAAAAACTCAGCTATGTAGCGCTCCGGCACTTCTCTCCACCTCTTATACGCCTCTTGTTTAAACTCTTCCTTTGCCTTGTTTATAATCTTGTCGTCGATATCTGTAAAATTCACTACTAACATTACTCTATACCCTCTGGCCTCTAAATAGCGCCTAAACATGTCGAAAAATACATAGACTCTGCCGTGTCCAACGTGTACGTGGTCGTATGGAGTAATTCCACAGACGTAGCCTTTAGCCAAGCCGGGGGTGTATGTAGAGAACTCTTCTATCTGTCTAGTGGCTGTGTTATATATACGCACAGAGGATGTAAACATATAGTTTAAATACGTGTAGTTACATGGCCACGTGTCTTTTTTAGATATTGAATATAGAGTGAAGTCTATTCTCTCGGGCGTCGAAGTTACTAAAGTAAATTTCGAAGGGCCTAGTCTATGTATATATGTAAAACGGCCCTCTGAAGAAGTACTAGACTTAGTGGGAGAGGTAGCCAAGACTTTTAAAAAGAGAGTTGTAGTGAGGGCAGACCCCACTAGTAGACTATCTAGAGAAAAGACGCGTGAGTTAATCAAGGAGTATCTACCCGATGTAGATATATACTTTGAAGAAAACGGCGACGTCTATATATACACGACTAAGCCTCTGAGAGAGAAAGAGATTAAGACAATAGCGAGGTCTATATTTATAAAGACAGGTTGGCGTGTAGTTATCGAAGGTGGGTTGTTAGACAAAGGCGAAGTGGCTAGCGTCAGGAAGATATACCACGGCGCCTTTTCACAAAGAATGCAGCTCATGGACAATTTAGCCAGATTTATACATCTAGAGCCCGTCGTCAAAGACGGCCCTATCACAGTGACTTTCCTTGGAGGCGCCATGGAGGTTGGGAGGAGTTCAATACTAGTGAGCACCACTGAGAGCAACGTCTTACTAGACTGTGGGCTAAAGCCTGGACAGTACGACGAGGACTTCCCCGCCCTTGACTTAATAGATATAGACAAGCTAGACGCTGTGGTGTTGACCCACGCCCATATGGACCACGTGGGGTGTCTACCGCTTTTATACAAATACGGATATAAGGGACCTGTCTATATGACAGACCCTACTAAATACCAGACCTATATCCTCTTGACTGATTACGTAGAGCTAAAAGAAAGAGAGGGTCTACAGCCAATTTTTTCAAAAGCCGACGTAGAGGCCGTAGTCTACCACACAATTACTTTAGACTATGAAGAAGTGACTGACATAGCCCCAGATATAAAACTTACATTCTACGACGCGGGACATGAAATAGGGTCCGCCATGGCGCATCTCCATATTGGAAACGGCCGCTATAATATTTTATACACCGGCGACTTTAAATACGGCAAGACGAGACTGCTCAATAGGGCAGTGAGTAAGTTTAAACGCGTTGAGATGCTTATAATGGAGTCTACATATGGCGGCCGCGACGACTTACAGCCGCCGAGAGTTGAAGCGGAGAACGCCTTGGCGAAGTATGTATCTGAGACAGTGTCGCAGCGGGGGAAGGTTTTAATCCCGGCATTTAGCACAGGTAGGGGCCAGGAGATATTGTACGTCTTGAATAAAATGATTGAGGGGGGGTCGATTCCAAGAGTCCCTATTTTTGTCGACGGTATGATCGTCGAGACGTTAAATGTGTATTTAATGTATCCACATTATTTAAACCCCGAAGTAGCTGAGGAAGTATACGGAGGAGTCAACCCCTTCACAACCTCTGGGAGTGTGGTAATTATAGACAGGGCGAAGCGGATAGAGGATAGAATTAACCAAATTGCTAAAATTACACAGAGCGAAGAGCCAGCTGTAATAATTGCCCCGCATGGTATGGTAAACGGCGGTCCCATCCTCGACTATTTTGTACAATTGGCACATGACGAGAGGAATAAGATAATATTTGTATCATATCAAGCTGAGGGGACTTTGGGGAGGAGGATTCTAAACGGCGAGCGGGATTTTACAGTGAGGAGTCTAGTGGGCGAGGTCAAGGTCGAAATGAAGATGGGAGCCGTGGCTATACAGGGTTTTTCTGGTCATAGCGATAGGCGAGAGCTTATGAAATATGTTGAACACATCGAGCCGAAGCCTAAGAAAATTGTATTAGTCCACGGAGAGCCTTCTAAGACTATTAGCCTAGCCACCTCTATAGAGTTGAAGTATAAAATAACTACTATTATACCTAAAGTCGGCGAGAGAATTAGAGCAATTTAATGTTGACTAAAAGAGTCGCCACTCTTGGCCCCTCTACAGATAGACTGCCCTACGGCGACTTAGTTAAATTCCTGGACTTAGTAGACGGCGTTAGGATTAACCTAGCCCACGCCACGCCTGGCGAAGTAGAGCAGAGAGTTGCCCTAGTCCGCAGATATGAAAGAGAGAGGGGGCGACATATTGCAATTGTTGTAGACCTCAGAGGCTCTGGGGTAAGAGTGGGAAAAGTGCCTCCTCTGTATATAAAAGAGGGAGATGTAGTCGTTTTTAAAAACGTCTACGAGTCAAGCGGTGAATACATCCCGGTGCCGGCGAGAGTTTTTTTCCAGACTGTAGAGCCGGGGGACGTGGTGTTAATGCTTGATGGTAAACTAAGGCTAAGGATAGACAAAGTCTCTCTAGACTCAGCCACAGCCGTTGCGGAGTCAAGCGGCGTCGTGGAGACTGGGAAAGCCGTAGTAATAGAGGGAAAGGACTACGACCTGCCTATCCCCTCTGAAGATGACATAGCCGCTTTAAAGAAAATTAGACTAGAGGAGGTAGACTACATCTCCATAAGTTTAGTCAAAAGCTGTAGAGATATAGAGGCAACTAAGGGCGTTTTAAAAGAGTTTAACTACGGCGGTGGGGTCATGGCTAAAATAGAGACAAAGGGGGCTGTGGAGAATTTAGAAGAGTTGGCCAGTTGTAGCGACTATATAGTAGTGGCAAGAGGGGATTTGGGACTCCACTACGGCCTCGAGGCTCTGCCTCTACTACAGAGAAGAGTAGTAGAGATGTGTATAAAACTCGGCAGACCTGTAGCCGTGGCGACTCAACTACTAGACTCTTTACAGTTACATCCCACGCCGACGAGGGCTGAGGTAAATGACGTGTTTACCACGGCCTCACTAGGAGTAGATAGTCTATGGCTTACTGGAGAGACTGCAAGTGGTAAACACCCCTTGGCCGCTGCGGCGTGGTTGACTAAGATATTGAACTCTGTACATTACGATATAGCCCAGACCCCAACTCCACAAAATACTAGAGATCAATTCGCCAAAGGCCTCGTGGAGATGGCTAAAGACCTAGGGGCCAAGATCTTGTTGTTTAGTATGTCTGGCACACTGGCTAAGAGAATAGCTAAGTTCAGACCCCTCAGCGAAGTTTATGTTGGCACTCCAGATGTAAAAGTGGCTAGGTCGTTGGCTCTAATATGGGCTCTAAGGCCTGTGTATATACCCGCCGGGAGTTACGAAGAGGGGTTGGAGAAACTAATGGAGAAAGTAGAGACGCCGCAGTTTGTGGCCACCTACGGCATAAGAGGCGGCGTCCATATTGTAAAAGTGAGATTTCAACGGTAGAAGATTATACTGGCGTACCCCACAGTCTCGTCTCTGTAGCCACTTGTGTCTCCAGAAGTGGCGTGTTTTAAAAGCGCTACGTTTGTATAACCAGCCTCTTTTGCAGCCACTACCACCGACCCAATGGGGCCCACGCCGCAGATAGATATGTCGAATTTAGAAATTGCTTCAAATAACCCAGCTTCGTCGAGCCGCAATATCTTACTTATCGCTATCTCGTCTTTTCTCACAGTGACGTCGTGCGGCTCGTAGTGGTTAAAATCACTGCTCGCCAACACGTAAACTCTCTTCCCGTAGTCTCTCACAGCTTCCGCTATTGCTTTGCCAAGAGCTCTCGAAGCGGTTAGAGTTTGTCTCCACATGACAATTGGGACGATTTTGACGTCTCCAAAGTAATATTGTATAAACGGTATTTGGACCTCTATAGAGTGTTCTTTAGAAAACGCGCCGGGGTCATGTTCCACCTCTCTATACAACGACATAATTCTCTCTGCCAATTCTTTATCTACCTCCACCTTCCCCATAGGCGTCTCCCAGACACAAGTCTTCATAATCGCCACGGGGGCGCCCACGCCGTAGTGATTAGGTCCCACGATCACCACTACATCAGGTCTGCCGTACCCAGCCAACGCTGAGTATATCCAAGCGGCTACGGGACCCGAGTAGACATACCCAGCGTGCGGCACCACGCCGCCTAGAGCGTTAGAGCCGAGGGGAGGTATCTGCGGCGCCTTGGGCCCAATTTCATGCTTAATCGACCACTCAATTTGTTCTACTAAATCCTCTCTGTTAGATTCGTAGAAATACCCAGCTACAGCTGGCCTTCTGACACACATCACGTCTGTATAAGACGTGTTTCAAACTCCTCAGGCGGCACTGGCAGGTCTTGGTCGGGCTTCAACTCTCCCCTCTCTCTTAAAACTTGTCTTGCCAAAATCCAAAAAATCAACGCTAGGCTCTTCCTACCTTTGTTATTACAGGGTATCATAAAGTCGATGTAATTATGCGGCGTATCTGTGTCCACTAGAGCTATGACAGGTATGCCCATCTTAGCCGCCTCTGCCACGGCTTGAGAGTCTAATTTTGGATCTACTACAAAGAGTAGATCCACTTCTTGATAGTGTGGCAAATTGGGGTTTGTCAACGTACCTGGTATAAACCTACCAGTAAGCGCCTTACAGCCGACGTATTTACAAAACATCTGTACAGGCTTAAAGCCATAGGGCCTAGTGGTGTGTACAAAAACACGCTCTGGTGGGTATCTCGCAATAAACTTCGCAGCTATTCTAAGGCGCTCGTCTATTTTTTTAATATCAAAAATTCTCAAGCCGTCGGGCCTCACAGCAAATATAAACCCTCTATTTTCAAGATAGCTATTTGACAGCCTTGTCCCAAGCCTTACGCCTACACTTAAATATTTCTCCAACGGCACTAAATATTCATACTGTACATCTTCAGACATATGAATTTGCCTAGAGATAGGGTTAATAAGTTTTTTCAACTAGAGATAGTCTTATCTTCGTCTCGCCAAGCTTGAGCAGAGCCTCTCTACCTACGTTTTCAACTTTTATTAACTTCTCCCCGCCGCTCTTGAGTATAAACGTGCCGTTGCTACTACCCAAATCCTCAACCACCACGCCGTTGGAGGTGACTATAACTCTGAGATGTCTCCTAGAGACTGTGGGGTCTGGAATAACTACATTGTTCTCGACTGCTCTGCCTATTGTGACCACGGCACCAGGAGACTTCACGTTAAACTCAAATTTTTTACCTCTTAACGACTCCACAGGCCCCTCCACTATCTCTACAACTAATATAGCAGACACAACTTCTCTCTCCACCTGATTAATCTTTTTAGTCGTGGCCTCAGGCTTATACGACCCACAAACTCGACAAGATACAGATTCATCTCTATTCTCAGTGCCGCAAATTGGACATTTCCAAGGCATTAATAAACTTTTAGGTTTCTATTTAAATAAGTAACTAAATCAGCAGCGCTCG
>JAWBJM010000009.1:0-35321 GCA_038832545.1 Pyrobaculum sp. | reverse complement strand
CGTAACTTGAAAAGTGTCTAGCGCCTCGTCTACCTAGCCCGCGTCAGTGGGCCCTCTCTCACCACGGCACCGCGGTGGAAATTGAGACACACGGCGACTTGCCGCAATACTATAGCCCCGGGTAGACTCGCAGCCGTGCGCCCCGTGGCCTGAGCTGCGCCCGAAGTGACCCCACGTGCCTGGCTGTGTCGTGTCTGTGACCACGTTCCCAAGAGCCGCGCCTGGAATAACGCGCCGGCTCAACTATGGCGACTACTTTACTACACGGTGTCTCAATTTTTCACACGCCTCTCTGTCTTTTTCTTCACAACAGATGATATACTTCCTCCCCGTCTCTGTCTCTAACACAAGCCACGTGTCGGAGCAGTACGGCGTGGAGACCACTGTAGCCCTTCCATACGCCGTTGAGCACAGCCATGCGTTGAGAGAGTATATATCTAGACGCCACCCAGCGAGGCATATATACAAAACGTCGCGAATTCTAGACGTAGTAAAACTATCCACAACTCTAAATCTCTCAATAATCTGTGTCTTCTTCGCCATTCTTAACACTACAGAGTCAAGTAGTACGTCAATATGGACGGGCCGCCACCAGAGAAAAGCGACGAAAATCAAAAGTAACACAGGCGCGAGTAGAAATACGATATACCAAAGACTTTCAAAAATAGACATGATTAATAGTATAGAAGCCGGCGATATGAGGATCATAATTAAGACAATTTCTTTCAGCCTTATGCTTCTAATTCTCTTTTCAACAACTGCGCCCACCACGGGGCGTGGCAATTGATTTAATATAAATTAAGTGGCCGTGTATACAGCCTCATCTATCGAGTCCGCAGTGTTGAATATAAGCCAGCGGCTGTAGTCTACGTGGCCACAGGTCGAAGACTTTTAAATAGACTGTTGGAACTGTTTCAGTCGGCGTATTTATCTAACTCCCTCGGGCGGCGTGGATGTGTAGAGGAATGTGTATATACCCCCACTATGTTTTTTCTATGCCCACTCTTCGTATAATTCCTTGTCTCGACGTTGATGGAAAAGCTGGCGTTGTCGTCAAGGGCGTCAATTTCGTGGGGATTAGAGAGGTGGGCGACCCAGTAGAGATGGCTGTAAAGTACGAAGAGGAGGGGGCTGACGAAATTGTTATACTAGACATAACGGCGACGCCAGAGGGCCGCGGCACTTTTGTCAATCTAGTGAGAGAGACGGCCGCGGCTGTGTCTATTCCAGTTACAGTGGGAGGCGGCGTTAGGTCTATGGCAGATGTAGACGCGTTGTTTAAAGCGGGGGCTGATAAAGTGTCGGTAAATACGGCGGCTGTTAGAGAGCCGGAATTTGTGTCTAAGATCGCCAATGAGTACGGCACACAGTCTACAGTAGTGGCGATAGACGCAAAGAGAGTGGAGAGAGGGTTTAAAGTTTATGTAAAGGGGGGCAGAGAGGCCACGGGCCTAGACGTAGTGCAGTGGGCGAAGAGAGTTGAGGAGCTAGGAGCTGGAGAGATTTTACTAACCTCTATAGATAGAGACGGCACGAGGCTAGGCTACGACTTAGAGTTGATAAAAGCCGTCGTGTCTGTAGTGCGCCTTCCGGTCATCGCCTCCGGCGGTGCTGGCGAGATTAAGCATTTCTACGACGCCGCTGAGGCGGGGGCTGACGCAGTCCTCGCGGCTAGTCTTTTCCACTTCAGAGTCTTGTCTATTGAAGAAGTGAAGAAATATCTAAGAGAGAGGGGGGTAGAGGTGAGGCTATGAGGAGAGGCGCCATCCCTAGAGATGTGGTTAAATTAGTAGAGGCGATTATAGACGACGTGGCTGAGAACGGTCTAGAAGCCGCGTTGCAATACTCCGAGAAATTCGACGGGGTGAGGCCAGATAAGCCGTTAATAGAGCCAAAGTCCACGGCCGACGGCGAAATAATAGAGGCAGTGGCAGCAGTGGCGGCCTCTATTGAGAGACTGTACACAAAACTCGTGCCTAGAGACGTAGTGGATGTATACGGGGGGGCTGTGAGAGCTATTATGTGGAGGCCTGTGAAGAAAGTGGCGTTGTATATCCCAGCCCGTTACATTTCTACACTAGCTATGTTGACCACGCCTGCCAAAGTGGCGGGGGTGGAGGAGATATACGTAGTGACGCCTCCCAGAGGCGTGACGGAGGCGTTTTTAGCCGCGGCGGAGAGACTCGGCGTGAGGGCTGTTTTACAACTAGGAGGCGCCCACGGCTTAGCCTACGCCGTAATGCACCTCGGCGTGGATTTAATAGCTGGGCCGGGTGGGCTCTACGTCCAAGCCGCTAAATATGTATTGTCACAATATGTGGGAATTGACGGCTTCGAGGGGCCCACGGAGTTAGTTGTGTACGCAGAGGGTGTAGACCCAGAAACAGCCGTCAGGGGGGCCTTGGCTCAATTAGAACACGGCCCCACTTCCTTCGCCTATCTACTTTCGCCAGACGAGACGTTGTTAAGAGAGGCCTTGGAGATATACAAGAGAGAGAAGACTTCCTCTATGGGGCCGCTGGAGGTGAAGAAAGTTGTAGACTATAGAGAAGCTGCGGAGGTTATTGACCAAATTGCGCCAGAGCACCTCGAGGTGTGGGGGCGGAGGGAGCTGGCCTATTTAGTGAAAAATGTAGGCGCTGTCTCAGTCAATATACCAAGTCCATATTTAGACTACGCAGGTGGAATCTCCCACGTCCTCCCCACAGGTGGGTCGGCGAGGTGGAGGGGGGCGTTGACGCCCTACACATTTATGAAGCCTATTGGAATAGTGGAGCGCCTTGGCGAGTTGCAGTTGTTAAATCAAGCCGAGAAATTGGCGGAGTACGAAGGCTTTGTAAAACATCTAGAGGCGTTGAGAAAAGCCACGCGTCTATGACATGCGACGTTTTAAAAAAACTAGAGGATGTTATACAGAGTAGGATAAGGGAGGGCAGCCCCCAGAGCTATACCTTCAGGCTTTACAACTCCGGCGTCCACAACGTGGCGAAGAAAGTTGGAGAAGAGGCAGTGGAGGCCGCTGTGGCCGCCTTGGCTGAAAGTAGAGAGAGACTAATATCAGAGGCTGCGGATTTATTATACCACCTACTTGTGTTGTTAGCCGCGCGTGGTGTAGCCCTCGAGGAGGTGTGCCAAGAGCTAGCCAAGAGAATGAAATGATATGCTCCACACCTCCTTCAACTCTGCGAAGCACCCCGTCGACATCTATTGCACTAACTCCTCGACGTCTTCGACTTTGCTAACTCAACCACCTCGACGAAGTGATCTACAGTCGACATCACCGACAATCTCCGCGGCGCTAGCGCCTTCTAGTATCGAGCCTATTAAAGACTTCAAACTCTAGACGTCGGCGTTGGCTAACCGCCTGCCCCGCCGCTGTGGCGTCGTGTCCCGCCCTCAACTCTAGTATCTACGCCGATTTCTCAAAAACTCAATATGTCACGTCGGCGTAGAAACGGCCATGCCCCAGAGGACTTATTGATTCTCTCTCTTCCGCCGCCCGCCTAGAGTTTTTTCTATGAGTTGAGACGCCTCCCTCTTGCTTAGGCATGGACTGGGCTCTATCCCAAGTCTTTTCAATATGGCTATTTGTCTCTCTGTGGCGAGGTGTTTTACATATCTCTCTCTTATGTGTGGGTCCGCCTGTAGGTATTTACAGTAGGCCTCTTTTGAGTAGCGGTCAGCTTCTCTATTTTTATACCTCGGGACCCACGTTATTCTAAACGTCGAGAATCTCTCAGCTAATTGTAAAGCCCTTTCGTACAGCGTCTTGAGAGTGTGAGACCTCACTTGGTAGAGCCCCTCTATTTGTCTCACCACTAGTTGACTATCGCCGCGGGCCTCTACGCACTCCCAGCGGCGGCTCAACGACCACTCCAACGCCTTAATCAACGCAGTGTATTCAGCGTAGTTGTTTGTACACCACCTCTCTCCTACACACGCCACTCCCCCCTCGCCGTGTAGAAAATTGTTCTCTCTATATGCCACAAAGCCGTAGGACCCCACGCCTCCAGGATTCACAGGCTCACACGCGCCGTCAAAGTACACCACTACACAATCCACAGCCCTATTTAAAAGAGTAAAAAAATATGTGTTTCGCAATACATATCGACAGTGTAGCTGGCCAAGGCCAAGAGGCTGTAGAGAAGCGCAGAGAAGAGCTGGTGAACTACACTTCTTGTCTTACGACTCAACAATAGAGTTTAAAAGCGTGTTGAGTGTTGGCAGAACTACGCGGCGTAGAGCTGCCCGAGGAGGCGTCGCGACGTATTTAGAACAACACTACGTAAAACATCTAGGGCTACGGAGAGGCCAGGCGGTGTTTAGAGTGTCTAGAGAAGATATGGACTTGGGCCGCTGGGCAACGAAGTGGAGATTTATAGTTACGTACGTCTATCGACGAAGCGGCAGCGTGGTGTTGTTCAGCTCTAGGTCTGGGAGGAGCCGTCACAGATGACCTTATCTTTACACAATGCAGCGTCTATGTATCAACAGGTGGCCACTCTATAGATTTGAAGAGTTTATCTCAGAGGGGGCTTTGCCATGTGGAGAGATTTGGCAAGCCGCCAAGTGGAAGGCCGTGGGGTATATACATAGTCAGACGGCTTGTGGCCCTACGCCAAGCGACGCGGCGTGTTAAGGCCAAACCGCGGGCTTTTATAGATGTTGACAATATCGCGTTGTGGGGCCCAGACTGATTCAACGAGTCTCGTGCCGATCGGCAACATCATAGATACTTTGCACATCTCCGACGCGCCCGGCGTTTACCCACTGGAGGTGACGTGGGCTATGTGATTAATTTTTCTATAGAGGTAACAACTATGTCTTTTGCACCTGCATTTTTTAACTTCATGACTAAGTCCGGCAACGCCTCTTCAGGCACTACGCTGAATACTTCATAGCTGTCTCCTTTGGCTAATTTCGCAACGCTGGGGGCCTCCATCGCCGGCAGTACTGCCAACACTGCCTCTAGCCTCGAGGCGGGCACGTTTAGAAATATCATTTTCTTACCCTGCGCCGAGTAGTAGCCTTCGATAAATGTGACTAGTTTTTTTGTAAGTTCGTGGTCTACGTAGTCTGGATGTACTATAAGTCTCGCAGAGGTCTCTAACACCACCGCTATGGGCACTAGCCCGTGGACTTCTAACGTAGTGCCCGTGGCCATTACGTCTAAAATAGCGTCTGCAATGCCTAACTGTGGAAGAACCTCCACAGAGCCGGTCACTTTCACGACTCTCACTCTTTTGCCAAGCTCGCCGAAGTAGTTATACGCTATGTTTACAAACTTCGTCGCCACTCTAGCGCCAGGTGGGAGTTGTTCAATTGAAGTAATGCCAGTGGACTTGGGCACTGCCACAACTAGCCTCCCCCTGCCGAAGCCCAGCTCCAGCGCCTCAACTACATTAGAGCCCGACTCCACGACGTAGTCGTGTCCCGTTATGCCGGCCCACACTCTCCCCGACTCAACAATGTAGGGGATGTCCTCCGGCCTCGCTCTAATGAGATTTACATCTCGCCACGTGGTAGGTATCACCAAGGCTCTATCGTCTGAAGCCAGGGCTCTGATGCCAACGGCCTCTAGTAGCCTCAGGGCTGGATCTTGTAGCCTCCCTTTAGAGGGGACTGCCAACAACATGGGGGCCTTGGTCCATAGAGATATTTACTACGCCGTTTTTAAATCTATTGCTCTCCTCAACGCCTCTATGAACTTCTCCATTATCGACATGGGGGCAAGAGTAAAACGTATACAAGACTGACAGAGCGGCTTAGGGCCAAGCACTCTGACGACGAAGCCCTCGCTCTCTAGTCTCTCCGCCACCGTCTCTGCGTCTCTAATCTTCAATGTAATAAAATTAACCGGCCCGTGGTATTTGTCGAAGGGGAGTCTATCCACAACTAGTCTCTTCACTTCGTGAGTTTCTCTAACCGACTTCTCTACGTAACGCCTCCCCCTCTCCAACGCGTTTTCTACCATAAGGGCGGAGACCGCCGATATGGGGTGCGGCGGAGATAACACTCTAAGAGCCTCTGCTATTTTCGGAGGGGCAGCCACATAACCCACTCTAAGGCCCGCCAGACCCCAGGCTTTTGAAAAAGTTCTAACTTCTACTACGTTGCCGTATTCAAGATATTTAGGGGCCCAGTAGTCTGCATATTCTGCATATGCGGCATCTAAGATCACAAGCCCTTTAAACCTCGCCGCGACGTCTTCTAACTCTTTCACCACGTGGGCAGTGGGGTTGTTAGGGGAGCATATGTACACTGTGGAGTTCTGTAACTTCGACAATTGATCTACGTCTAGCGACAGATCTTCTCTATAGGTCAATACTCTAGGCATGTGGCCTAGTTGTCTAGCCACTACTCTCGCCATGCCGTAGGTAGGCTCTACGATGACTAAGTCGTTACGGAGGTGGAGGGCCAACTGCATAGAGAGTCTAATACCCTCATCCGCACCTGCGGTAACTACAACTGTGCCATTGGGCAGGCCTAGACTCTCTTCAATCTTTCGAGCCAGTTTTTTATTATTTGGGTCTGTGTAATATCGAACATCGTCATTTTTTACATCTGGCTCTATTTCAAAATAGTACTCTTCTGGGAGGAATAGGTTTTCGTTAAAGTGTAGTCTCACTTTTTGACGTCCCACGTCTGGCTCCTCGTAGGCGAAATCAAAACGGGGGATTTCCATATGGCGTTGGGGCGATGATATTATAAACCTTTTCTATTTGAAAATATGTGTCCTTTAGAGAGGCGAAGCCGCTCGCCACTCCAGAAGAGGCTTGGAGAGTGGCCAAGTCTCTAAACTATAGACACATTGGGGGGACTGTCGTGGCTGTGGCTCAAGACGTAGAGAGTGGAGAGGTGTTGATGGTTGCGCACATGGACCCAGTGGCTGTAGTTTTGACTTTAACCACGGGGCTTGCCCACTACTACTCCACTTCGAGAAATAGAGTTTGGCTAAAGGGAGAGACGAGCGGCCATTTTCAATACGTAAAAGAGTTTAGAACAGACTGCGACGGCGACGCAGTGATTATAAAAGTTGTACAAATAGGACCCGCGTGCCACACGGGGTCCCGTAGTTGCTTCACTTCTTCTAATTCATTTAATCTATCTCTTAGAGGCGTTGAGAAAAGTCTTTAACAACGCCAGCCCCAACTTGCCGCTTCTCTCTGGGTGGAACTGGACTCCAAACACCGGCTCTTTGTAAACCGCCGCCACGTAGCGACTCTCAAGCTCTACATAAGCCACATGGCTCTCCTCTTCTGGCCTCCACAAAACTCCGTAGCTGTGTAGGTAGTAGTAATAGCCGCTCGGCAAGCCGTCCCATTGAGAATATGTATAGGACCACCCTATGTGGGGTATTTTCTTAGCTCTAATCTTTTCTACTCTCCCTCTGAAGACCCCTAAGCCAGCTCCTCCCCCCTCTTCACTCCCTTCAAAAAGTAACTGCATGCCGAGACAAATAGCTAGAGTGGGCTTTTCCAAAATGTATTGTCTAAATGCGTGGGCCATTCTGTAAGCAACGCCGTAGGTCCCCACGCCAGGTAGAACTAAGACGTCTACGTCTGTAGCCTCCGCCGGGTTTTTTATCACCACAGCCTCGGCGCCGGCCCTACGGAGTGCGTTTAATACACTTCCGATATTTCCCACGGTGTAGTCCACTACGCCTACTCGCATATAGATAAAGACAATGTCTCGTCTATAAGTTTAGAGAGAGGCCACTTCTGGTAGTCAAAAGAGGGCGCGGTCATCTCTCTGGCCTTTCTATAAGCCTCTCTTCTACTAAGTCCCTCTCTAATTAATCTATTCATATGAAACTCTGTAGATATATAGGGGAGGGCCCTCTCTAAATTCTGTCTTATCCTTTCTTCGTTTATTACAACACCACGTAAAATTTTTAGAGTGCTTTCTACAATTTCGTCTAGTGCAAGAAAGGCCTCTGGTATCCAAACACGTTCATTTGCTGAATTTGTTAAATCTCGCTCGTGCCATAGGGCTATGTTTTCATAGGCTATATGTATTAACGACCTCAAGTATCTAGCCAGACTCACTACCCTCTCGGAGGTGGTCGGATTAGCCTTGTGGGGCATCGCCGAAGACCCCCCGCCGCGTTCAACTACCTCGCCGATCTCAGGCCTCGACAGTTCTCTAACCTCTGTGGCAAATCTCTCAAAGACAGACGCCAGCAGCGCCAAGGACGCGGCCAAGGCTGCGAAGGTCTCTCTAGGCGCCACTTGTGTAGTAATTACGTGGTGGGGTACCCCCAATCTCTCAGACACTCTCCTCCTAATCTCCACCCCCAAGTCTCCCCACGCCGCCATGGTGCCCACGGCGCCGCCTAATTTTATCTTAATTAACTCCTCAGCGGTAGAGAGGTATCTACAGGCTAGATACAACTCGTAGTAGTAGTTGGCGAATTTAAACCCAAGAGTAATAGGCTCTGCCCACTGGCCGTGGGTTCTCCCCACCATCTCAAGCCCTCTATACCTCTTGGCCAGTTTTAAAAACTCCTCCCCAGCCGCCTTTATCTTCTTTTTCAATATAGCCAACGCCTTTCTGATTAACAAAGCCCAGGCCGTGTCTATCACGTCGTTTGAAGTGGCGCCGTAGTGTACAAAACGGCAGCCGCTCCTCTCCTCAAGTAAAAAGACAAAACTTAAGACGTCGTGCCCAGTCTCTTTCTCTAGTCTATAGACTTCATCTGCCGATATTTTTACCCCAGCCACTGCTTCACAACAGCCAGCCTGGGCGACGCCTAGCTCCTCTAAGACACAGACTAGGGCCTTTTCAACCTCTAGATACGTGTCTATAAAAGACTGCGGCGTGAATAACCTCCTCACCTCTTCTGTGCCGTAGCGCCAGTCAAAGGGAGATATCATCCCACCCCCTTCTCTTTCCTTAAGTCGACTACATCCATAGGCCCTGGCCCAGTCCCGATGATTGTGACCGGCACTCTCAACTCGTTCTCTACGTGCTCTACCCACCTCCTAGCCTCTAGGGGGAGGTCTTCCCATCTCGTCTTCCCAGCTGCGTCTCTAAACAAGACGTCTAATTTAGTCAACGCGATTTGAGTAGGCGTATTTAACAACACAGCCCTCTTGGCGAGGTCTATGTTAAAAGGCGCTGCTCTCCTAGGCCTCCCTGTGACGGCCCCCCTTTCTACCCAGCCTAACCTCTCGGCCTCTTCTATAGACAACTCGCCGGGGAGGGGGCCCCCGCCCACTCTAGTAACAAACGCCTTAAGTACTAAAATCACCTGGTCTACAGCCTTCGGCCCCACTCCAGCCTCGCTTAGTATACCGCTTGTAGTTACGTCGCGGCTAGTGACGTAGGGATAGGTGCCGTGATAAAGCGATAGGAAAGTCCCCTGTGTCCCCTCTATGACGACGCCTCTGTCTTTATAGTCATAAATCATCTGAGGAACGTCTGTGAGGTACGGCCTAAGCTCCTCTACGTCTCTAGCCAGTTTTAAAATTCTTAAGACTCTCTCCACCATGGCGGCGCCCACTCCCTGCCCCGTGGACCCCACGACTTTCATTAAGTATTCATTCCTCCTCTCTTCTTCAACATGTCTATCTTCAATCACGCCAGTTTGGAAATCTACATAAGACCGCCCCACTCCATACTTATTAACCTCGGCAAGGAAGACGTCTAGTTTTATCAAAGCCCCAGGGGCAACTGCTAGTTTAGTATCTCGGTTGACAAAACAAGTGGGGAGAGTCCTTAAGACGTGTAGCTCGCCGCCCACCATTACTGTATGTCCCGCGTTTGGGGCCCCGGTCCTCACACACAATGCAGGCTTGTCCACTAGAGCTAGATAAGCAGCTATTTTACCCTTCCCAGTGTCTCCAAAAAACCCGTCGACTATTACTTGCAACACGTTGTTTTTAAATAATAATATATATACTGTTCGCGACGTAAGTATTTTGGACAATTTCTACTAGTTGTACTTTTTCCAACTAACTCTTTATAAATAGCTTAAATACTTCCATAAAGGTGGTTTCACAATACCTTTCTAGACTCAGAGTTTTAGATAAATATGTAGGCGAGTACGACGTCGTTATAGTTGGCGCCGGCCCGGCGGGCTTATTCGCCGCCTTGGAGTTGGCAAAAGACGGGGGGGTGAAGGCCGTCGTAATAGACGGCGGCTATAGAGCGTCTCAGCGCCACTGTCCTCTACAGACGCCGTTAGAGAAATGTACTTTCTGTGTACCTTGCCACATCCTCTACGGCATTGGCGGCGCCGGGACTTTGAGCTCGGGGTTGATAAACCTAAGGCCGGACGTTGGGGGAGATCTACACGAGTTAGTAGGCGACTGGGACAAGGCCATGGAGTTAATAAACTATGTAGATAAAACTTTTGTAGAATTCGGCGCGCCTGATTATATATACGAGCCGCAGATAGATTTAATAAATAAATTGTCGACTATCGCCGCGAGAGTAAACGCCAGGATTATACCAATACGACAAAGACACATGGGGACAGACGGGGCGAAGAAAGTTATTGAAAACATTACACAATATCTAGAGGGGTCGGGGGTGGGCGTTATGTACGCCACATGGGCTCTCGAGATTGAAAAAGGCGACAACGGCATGTATGTAGTTAAGACAAATAGAGGGGTTTTACACACTAGAGCGCTTCTACTAGCCCCCGGCCGCGGGGGCGCTGAGTGGTTGACTACTCAGTTGAAAAAACTAGGCGCGCATTTAGACTTCGGCCCTATTGACATAGGCGTTAGAGTAGAAGTGCCGTATCAAGTAATGAAGCCTTTGACAGAGGCGGTCCACGACCCCAAGGTGATTCTATACACTTCTAAATACGACGACAAAGTGAGGACTTTTTGTACAAACCCCAGAGGTTTTGTAGTAAAGGAGGTCTACGCCGACGGCACTGTGGGAGTCAACGGCGAGACGTATTTAGAAAAAAAGAGCGAGAATACTAACTTCGCCTTTTTAGTAACTCTAAGGCTCACGGACCCCATGGAGGACACAATAGAGTATGGGAAATCTATTGCTAAAATAGCTACTAAACTAGGCGGAGGGAAGCCGTTGATACAACGACTCTACGACTTAGAGAGGGGGCAGAGGTCTACTTGGGATAGAATTAGGAGGTCTAGCATCTCCCCCACTCTAAAAGACGTCACTCCCGGCGACATATCTCTAGCTCTGCCACATAGAGTAGTAGAGGACATTATAGAGGGGTTGAAAAAATTAGACGAGTTGGCCCCCGGCGTCGCCAGCCCCCAGACGTTGATATACGCGCCGGAGATTAAGTACTACTCTGCCAGGCCCGCAGTAGATAAAAACTTAATGACGGGAGTCCCAGGCCTATTTGTGGCGGGCGACGGGGCTGGGCTCTCCCGCGGCATAAACGTAGCCGCGGCGACTGGCGTATTAGCCGCCAGAGGGATACTTAAATATCTCAACCAAGGGATTTAACACCTGGGGACTGTGTTTGTAGCAATTGAGGGGATAGACGGCTCTGGAAAGAGCACAGTGATTCAACAACTAGCTAAGAGATTACCCAAAGTGTATATCACAAAAGAGCCCAGCGGGGGACCTGTGGGCATGTTAATAAAAAACTGGGTGTTGAAAGGGGGTACGGCGGATCCTTACGTAGACGCACTGCTCTTTGCAGCAGATAGATTAGAACATTATAGAAGAGATATTGAGCCGAGACTTCGAGAAGGCTACGTAGTAATCACAGAGCGGTATATAGAGTCCTCTATTGCGTATCAATCGGCGGCGGGAGTGTCGGAGGAGTTTATAAAATGTATAAACTCTCTAGTCCCAAAGCCAGACCTCACAATTATCCTCGACCTAGACCCCGCAGTGGCAATGGCCAGGGTAAGACAGAGGGGGGAGTTGGAGAAATTTGAACAATTGACATTTCTCACAAAAGTGCGCCAGATCTATCTCAAAAGAGCTGTAGAAGAGGGCTATTGCGTAGTGGACGCATCTAGAAGCCCCGAGGAGGTGGCCTTAGAGGTGTTAAACATCGTCTTAAAATATAGCCGAGGTGAAAGAGGCCACTGTAGAGTATAGAGACGTCAACAAAGCCCTCTCTTCTTTAGTCAACCTATCTAAAAACTCTAAGTCGTTGATTTTACTCGGCTGCGCGGCGACGAGGACAGAGATTTTTCTAATTCTCTTTATGACCAGCTCTCTCGCGCCGTTGAGAACATCGCTTGCTTTTTTTAAGTCGCCTCTCTTATTTAAAATATATAGAGTTAATTTCAATCTGGCGTAGAACCCCTCTGGGAGTTTCGCCGGCATCGCGGCGTCTTTCTCTTCTAAAAAATTTAGCTGCGAGATCTCTTTCAGATCTATTAGTTGGCTCTCGTCGATTGTAACTGCGCCCATGTCTTCAAGTCTTAACGCAAGGCTAAGCGGAAGCTCTGACACGCTCCCCGCGCGTTGAGATATTCCAAACATTGAGATGTTTACATCTCTTTGAAAGACAACGCGGACATTTTGTTGATCGACTACACCTCTAAACACCATGTCTATACTAGCCTATATGTTAATAAAGTTATTATTTTCAAAAGCGTGTGTTTAAATTACTTATACCAATTCTCTTCGCCGCTGCCGTAATTACAGTGGCGTATATAAATGTGCCACTGTGTATAAAAGTCGTCGCAGGCCTCGTAGTGTATATACTATTCCTCCCCGCGGGGCTTTTAACAAAGTGGAGATTAGACAGACGTTTCCCCCTGGCGTTTCTCATCTACTTCTTAACTCTTGTAGCGGCGGGCTTTGTGGCATATGTCATCGCTCCAATTGGCGAAGAATATAGAAAAATTACAGAGGCACAGAGACAATTCTTTACAGAGGCCTATAGATGCCCCGGCGGCTTTTTTATACTAACTATTCAAGCACTGCTGCTAGCCCCCCTAGTCGAAGAGATAATATTCAGAGGCATTTTATTTGAAGAATTAAAAAGACTGGGGCTCCCCACGGCGTATATTTTATCATCTCTAATATTTGCACTACTCCACTGGCCTGGCCTTGGGGCTTTGCCAATTTTTATAATGGCGCTGGGCCTCGCCTATATCTATCAAAAATTCGGACTCCCCGCCTCGGTGCTCGTACATTTTCTACAAAACTCATTGGCTCAATTAGCCGAAGTTAGTTAACACGCCGCCTTGGACTTGACAGACTAGACGCGCCAACTCCACTGGGTCTTTACTATATACAACTCTCACGGCTTTTCTCTCGTCGAAATAATCCGGATAGGCGTCTCTTAATCTATCGCTGTATGTGTCAGTGTCAGTTAATATAAACAACGGCTTGCCCATGGCGTAGGCCATAAAGGCCTCTATAATAGTGCCCACCCCACCCCCCAGCACTACTACTGCGTCTGCAGACCTAATCATTAAGACAGATCTACATCTAAACTCACACCCAGTCTTTATAAACACCACGCCTCTGGGCAACTCTACATTTTCTCTCTCAATGGGGAGAAACACCACTGTCTTAAGCCCCAGCCTCAAGGCGTTGTCAACTACGTCTTTCATATGGCCCCAGTAGCCGCCCACTAGGACCACTACGTCTTGACATATTCCACTAAGTGCCGTTAAGAAGCTCTCTACTTTTTCTCTAAGGCGGGGCGTCTCGTTGCTATGTACAGCCACTGCTAATTGCCTCATGCCGTGAGGTAGAGGAGGTGCGTGGCCTCTTCTAATAGAATACGCATGCCTGTCTTCACTGCGTTTGGAGAGCCCGGCAGCAAGACTACCACCTTCCCCCCCACCAACCCCGCAGTGGCTCTAGTCAAAAAGGCAGCAGTGCCCACTTCTTGTATACTGTAGTATCTAAACACGTCGCCGAAGCCTTCTATCTCTTTTTCAAACATTGGCCTAGCCGCTTCAATTGACACGTCTGTACTAGTCAAACCCGTCCCGCCGGTGAAAACTATGATGTCTACATCTTCTCTATTAGTTAATTCGAATATTTTTCTCCTAATTAATCTCACGTCGTCTGGAATTAAGTCGCGGCCAACTACTACATGGCCCGCCTCGGTAACCATCTTCACAGCCACGTCGCCCGATTCGTCTACAGGCGATCCGCCAGCCTCCCTCTCTCTAAAACGAGAGGTGCTTACAGTAATTATATAAAATCTAGCAGCTCTTTTCACTTGTCTTCTATGAGATTCATGAGCCATGGAGAAGACACTATATCATTTTTTAAGTAGTAATTCTCTCGCCTTCTTTACAATGTCTAACGCCAATGGCATATAGTCAGCTAATTTAGACAACTCCCCCTCTCTGAGTCTACCCAAGTGCAAATGCAGCAAAGGGAGGCAACGACCCCTCTAGAATTTTTATAAAATCTTCAAACTAGTACATAGTCTCCATCTAAGTCTTCTTTTGATACAACTCTCTCTATACACACGCCGTCTTTAAACACTAGTCTCAATGTGAAAATACTAGAAGAGGAGACGTCTCTCGGCGCCTACTAAAGCGCCTTCTATTTCCCTCCACCTGATATTTTTACAAAGCTCGAAAGCCCACTCAGAGTTAGACGTTAACTCCTAGCCCAATACCGCCGATCTGATCTTAACCACTGCGTCTAGCATATCTTTTGTATAGTTGAGATATCTTAAATTAACGTCCGGCGGCGGGAAAATGGCTGGGTCATTTAAAATCTCCGGGTCTAGATACTTCTCAATAATTTCTCTTCTCAACGCAGTGGGGTAGTAAGCCGCCTTTACAATTCTAGCGGAGTTTTCAGGACGGAGTAGATAATCTATAAAGAGATACGCCGCCTCTATGTTTCTGGCGTCTTTTGGAATAACCATAAAGTCGACCCACATATGGGTAGAAGGCTTGGGGAACGTGTAGACAAATTTATCTACGTGCTGCGCCCCAAATCTATCAATAAATAACTCTCTTGAAGAAATAGCGTCGCCGCTCCAGATCTGCGATATCCACAACTCCCCAGCGGCGAGGGCCGGCACAATAGTACTAGCCCCAAGATAGCCTTTTATAAACTCCTTCTGTCTCTTTAAGAGATCTATAACTTTGTTTACAGCTTCTACACTCCAGTCGTCTGGATCAATCCCAAGGGCGTATTTAGCTGCCATGACTGGCTCAGAGAACTCCTCTAACATAGCCACCTTACGGCCGACTCTTCTCAACAAGTCAAAGTCGAATAACTGACTCCAACTGTCAATCTCAGGCAAATCGGCTCCCGCGGCGTAGTAATTAACCGCTATCCCCGTAGTGCCGTACGCGTAGGGAATGGAGTACTGTAGGCCCGGGTCGTTTGGATTATTGAAAAAGGCGGGGTCGATGTTCTTTATATTAGACAATTTCTCATGGTTTATCTTCTTCACATAGCCACCAGCTATAACCTCTTTTAGATATAAATCCGGGACGACGACTAGGTCGTACCCAGCGCCTCCTCTCAGAAGTGCTGCGTAGGCCTCGGCTCCGTCTTCAAATTCATTATATATTACTCTTATGCCGTACTCTTTTTCAAATTCTTTAATAAGGTCTTTATCGATAAAATATGAATAATTATAAACTGAGAGTTGTGGAACATTGCTTCGAGTAAGTAAAAAGCCTCCAAGCGCCGCCGCAGCTGCGAATGCGCCTACGGCTATTAACAACTTTCTCCTAGTGACCATTAGACCTATATTCACAATTGTTTTAAAAACTTCCTCGCGCCGCTTGCTAATATCTTCGCTATTCTAATAGGCTCTGGGAGTTTGCCTTGTTTAATCGTGGCCTCTGCGGCGCGTCCAGCGTCTAAGTAGTCTATCCCCCACGCCCTTATGTATATCTTATAACCACTTTTTGTATAATAGGGAGCCGGCTGTCCGAGTTTTGTATAGGCCTCGAGTCTACGTTGCCAATCGGAGAAGAGTTTTCTAACTGCCTTCTCCACCTCGCCTCTAGGCTCTTCAAATATATAACACGCCACAGGCTTGCCAAATCTCTGCCAGAGAGACTCTCCGTCAATCCAGTTGTAGAATGAGACTATACAGCCGTCTAACATCACTAAATTTACGTCTGGCCTAGCCAAAGTCTTCAATATCCTAGACGCGGCCTCCGTGCCGTCGACTCCACCCAAGGTCGCCGTGTCGAACACCACGTCTTCAACAAATCCGTCTCTCCTAGCCAAGACGCCGGCGTATATTGAAAATCTATCTTCTAACTTAAAACTCTCCGCTATCGCCACCACTTTGAAATTCTTTTGTAAAAACTTTGGAAAAGAACTCGGCGAGCTCGCCTTCAGACGCGCTGACAAGACCCAGTCTAATGAAGTCTCTATATCCTCTCCTCCAGGAGAAGACACTGCCAATCTGCGCGCCGTGTTTTATAAATTTTGACTTCTCTCTAGTCTTAAACCATATAAAAAACGGCGTGGTCACCCCCTCTATATACTCTCTCGCCAATTTTTCTCTCCGCCTGAACTCAACCATCGCCTTCTCCACAGCTCTGTTTTTAAAAGCCACGTACATTACATATTGTACATAAGTAGGAGAGTGGAGATAGGTAGACTCTATTAAGTTGACAAACAAGTCGAATAACTCATTGGGCACGGCCACGAACCCCAAATGTAGCCCTGGGAAGTAGGGGTGTAGAGACCCCACCGCTATTGTAACCCTCCCCCTGGGCTGCACCCCCTCTGTCATCAAACTGTAGGTCAAGTCGTATATAACCACAGGTGCCTTGGCGGCCATTGTATCTAACTCAACTATGTCGTAGATATAGCCGTCTGGATTTCTCCAAATCGGCTGAATATACACAGCCTTAGGCCTTCCACAATTGGCGTATTTCAAAACTTCTCTCTGCGTGGGGTCCTCTGGATAGATACAGTCCCCCCCGTCTAGAAAAGCAGCAGCCACAAATCTAATACTATCTGAGAGACTCGTAGTGAAGATAACTTCGTGTTTATAAAAGCCGTGTCTAGACAAAACTCTTCGTAGTTCTTCTCTCGCCTCGGGCGCCCCCACTGTGTCGGTATATTGAAGCGATTTGTTTCCAAACTCTCTAAGCACTAAATCGTGTATACTCAAAACGAGATCCCAATCATCTAACTTCACCCATTCGCCAGAGAGGTCAACCATTTATCATATAGAAAACTTAGATATTAATGAAAATCGGTCGGCGAGCCCCAGCCTCGTTGAAAAAATTAGTTTTTTCAAAAACTATGGCCGTGTATATATCAACATTACATATTTGTAAAGGCGTTGAGACGGCTTAACTCTCCCCAGCGCTGCTGCCCCTCCGCTACAGAGGAGACACTAGGCGCCAGGTTGATTGAACTGCGAGAGAGCTACAGGCAGTGCCACACAGAGTTCACCACCGTAGCTGGCGGTGGCCTCTGCATTCGGCGTGGTAGATAGATACGTCTCTACGTATGGCACAAGGCCCAGATACCACTTCGTTAAATCCATCGCCTTAGAGACAGCCTCTATATTAGCAATAGACTTTTGAAAAGAGGCTTCGAAGAGGTGGGCGGGCATAATAAAAGCGGCTGGCGTCGGCGTAGTTCAAGAAAGTGGCCCTAGCCCCAGCCGACTTAGCCACGTCGACGCACGGCGTGGCCAACGGCAGCCTACGCCACAGACACATCTGTGTGGTAATATGGCCAGAAGTTGTGTAAAGCTTTAGGAATTGGCCCACTAGAGGTCGTCTACTCAATTGTGGCCGAGCGTAGACTGTAAAAATTGGCGAGAGGATACGTTGGGGACAAGTTATTTAGCCTTTTTTCCTAAACTCCACCAGAGCCTCTAAGATGTGACGCGCCACGTCTACGCCAGTGGTTCTACTCAACGCCTTGAACTCAGGTATGCCGTTTACTTCATTTACATACAGCCTCTCTCCCACTAATATGTCCACGCCTGCGTAAAACGCCCCCACCGCCTTCGTCGCCTTCACTGCCAACTCTTCTAACTCCCCGTCTATTTTCTGCGGTAGAGTAGAGCCGCCCCTCGCCGCATTGCTACGCCAGTCGCCACTCGGCGGTACTCTCCTCATAGCGGCCACTGCTCTATCCCCTACGACGAATACTCTAATGTCTTCTCCCGTCCCCACGACCTCTTGCATAATATACACTTCGCCCTCTGACGACTTCATAACTAATTTCAACTCCTCCTCTGTAGAGACGAGCGCCACCTTCCTCCCCCAACTACCGCTGACAGTCTTCACAATCGCCCTATCTCTCACCTCTACGTCCGACTCGCCGAAGAGGACAGACGTCTGGGGAATTGGTAAATTCGCGGCTTTTAACTTCGCAATTGTCAAAGCCTTGTTCCAACTAATAAATAAAGCGCTAGAGGAGTTTATAGAATATCCCCCACTGCTCTCCACCACGGCCGCTGCCACAACCCCTTTGTTGTGGCTAAGAGTCCTTATCAAATAGACGTCGGGGTCCCAGCTCTCTACTTTTACAACATTCCCAATTTTAATAAGGCGGAGCGAGACCCCCATCTTCTCCGCGGCTTTTATCAACATCTTCTCCTCTTCTCTAGCTACGTCGTAGACTAAACTCACCATGGCGTAGCCTCCAGCCTCCCGTTGTTGTAGAGCCAGAGAAACGCCTTTGCTAACTCTAACGCCAAAGCCGCATCTAAGACTAGAGGCGTGTTTGTATCCGCCGCAGTTCTCCTCAAGGCGTAGTCTCTCTCCGGCGTGACGCCGGCTGTCATCACAATGTCTATCTTTTTCCACTTTAATAAATCCAATAGCCCGTCTCCCAACTCCTCTGGCGTATATACCTCCAGCCTTGTCCGTAGAAGCGACGCCGCTTGGCTAAGCACTTCTTCATGGCGCTTGTCGTATGTATAGACCAACGCCGTCTTGTTAGGCACTTTATTTGGAGCGGCGGACAGCCAGCTTTTTAACAAAGCCTCTTCGTAAAACACGCCGTTTGACGCCACCTCGCCTGTGCTATACATCACAGGTCCAAGTCTCGGATAGGCGCCCCTCAGACGCGCCCAGCTGAACTGAGGCGACTTCACCCACCACTTCGTAGGCCTTAGCGTAATTATATCATCGTCGAAAGGAAGCCTCCCGTTTGTTAACACATCAGCCACCAACGACATATAATTTACGCCAGTGGCTTTACTGACAAAAGGCATAGATCTACTCACTCTTAGATTTGCCTCAATTACATAAACGTCGTCGTGGACTATAAACTGTATATTCATAGGCCCTTTGACCTCTAACTCAGAGGCTATCCTAGACGTAATATCCACCATCTTTTTCACATAGACCTCGCCAAGCCTCCGAGGAGGCAGCACCATAGTGGAGTCCCCAGAGTGAACCCCAGGCGGCTCTATATGTTCAATAGGCGTAGCTACTAACCTCCTGCCGTCAGACACTGCGTCTACCTCCGCCTCCACCCCCCTAGGCATAAATTTAGAAATTACCACTGGGTACTCTCCGCTCACCTTAGCCGCCCTTGTTAAGAACTTTACTAACTCATCTTTGTCATACGCCACGGCCATATACGAACCGCCTAAGACGTAGCTCGGCCGCAGCAAAACTGGATACCCAAGCGCCTCCGCCAACTTCACCGCCTCTTGTATACTCACAGCTGCAAACCACTCCGGCTGTTTAATACCAAGCCTATCGAGAAGTTCAGAAAACTTGCTCCTATCCTCAGCCACGTCTATAGACTTCGCACTAGTGCCGCCCAGCCTCAACCCGGCTAGTCTTTTGTATAGACGCTGGCCAATTTGGCCACCTGCATAGAGAACAACAGTGACCTCCCTCCCCTCTTTTTCAACAATGTCTAAAATCCTTTCGTAACTTATCTCGTCGAAGTATAGCTTATCCACCACGTCCCAGTCAGTAGATACAGTCTCTGGGTTGTAGTTCAAAATAGCTACTCTAAAACCTCTATTTCTCAACTCCTGTGCCAAGTTTACAGTAGACCAGTCGAACTCTACACTCACCCCAATTCTAAAGACTCCCGCCCCCACTACTAAATAATCTACAGACGGCGTCACGTCGTCGTAAAAGCCGCCGTAGGTTAAATAGAGGTAGTTCGTCTCCGCCGGCCACTCGCCTGCTAGTGTATCAATTTTCTTCACTACAGGCCTTCTCCTACTCTTCCGCACCTCTTCTACAGACTTTTTTAATAACTCAGCGATTAAGTCGTCGGAGAAGCCAAGCCTCTTCGCCTCCTCTATGTCGCCTTCGCCACTCTCTAGTTTTTTATACATCTCGACTATTTTGCCAATGGCCCTTATATAGAACCGGTCGACCTTTACTATATTGTAAATCTCCTCTACAGAGACTCCGAGGTATATAGCCTTCGCCGCGCAGATAGGCCAATACGGTCTGTAACCTCTGAGACAAGCCAAGGCTTCGTCAAGAGACAACTCGTTGAAGAACCTCCCCCCCACCAGCCCGGGCTCTCCGATGTCTATCATCCTTACGGCTTTTTGCCAAGCCTCTTCTAAATTCCGCCCAATGGCCATGGCCTCGCCTATAGACATCATCTCGGGGCCCAGCCCCTCCGACACGCCAAATCTCTCGTTTTCCCACCTGGGGTGTTTAACCACTATGTAGTCTAGAGATGGCTCGAAAGCAGCTACCGTACGCCTCGTAACTTGATTCAACACTTCGTCTAGCCTATACCCAAGCGCTAACTTAGCCGCTATATACGCCAGGGGGTATCCAGAGGCCTTAGAGGCCAAGGCGCTTGAGCGAGACATACGGGGGTTGGTCTCAATGGCGTATTGCTCAGGGCCTGAGTAGTTCACAGCAACTTGGACATTGCCCTCTCCTACTAACTCAATGGCGCGGGCCACTCCAATAGAGATGTCGCGGGCTGTTTGATACTCGTCGTTAGTCAACGTTAGACAAGGCGCCACTACGATTGAGTCGCCTGTGTGGACGCCCATGGGGTCTATATTCTCCATACAGACCACCGCCGCCACGTTGTCATAGGAGTCTCTCACCACTTCAAACTCGACCTCTTTCCACCCCTCTAGGTATTTCTCTACTAACACCTCGCCAATTGCAGACTGGGCAAAGGCTTTGTAAATTCTAGACTTTAGAGACTCTTCGTCTCTAGCCACAAAGGCGCCGGCGCCTCCGAGGTTAAAACTCACTCTAACCACTACGGGGTAGCCGATCTCTCTGGCTATTTCCAAAGCCTCTGTTGGAGACCTCGCGGGGCGGCTCGGCGGTATTGGAATACCCGCCTCACTCATAGCTTTTTGAAATAGATCTCTCGAAAGCGCCCTCTTTATCCCCCTCACTGGCGTCCCCACCACTCTCACTCCGTATTTATCCAACACTCCGGCGTCGTGAAGCTCTACGCATATTGACAAGGCTGTCTGGCCCCCAAAGCCACAAGCCACGGCGTCTGGCCTCTCCTTCTCGATAATCTCTTCTAAAAACTGTCTCTGTAGGGGGACAAAGTAGACTCTATCCGCCAGTAGTTTAGACGTCTGTATTGTGGCGATATTGGGGTTAGCCAACACAGTCTCCAGCCCCTCTTCTCTAAACGCCTTCAGCGCCTGAGAGCCAGAGTAGTCAAACTCAGCAGCCTCTGCTACTTTTATCCCACCTGACCCAATTACTAAAATCTTCCTAATGTCCATGGCGGTTTAACAACTTTACAAACTTATCAAATACCCACTTCACGTCGTTAGGCCCCGGCGACGCCTCGGGGTGGAACTGTGTAGTAAGTATAGGCAATTTCTCGTGGTACAGCCCCTCTACTGTGCCGTCGTCGGGTTGATACGCCCACACCTTCAGCTCTGTGCCCTTTGGATCCACGGCGTATCCATGGTTGTGGACTGTAATATACGTCTTGCCGGTGAATACTAAATCTCTCACAGGTTTATTACTCGCTCTGTGGCCAAATTTTAATTTATAAATCTCGGCGCCCATAGCCATAGCCAGTACTTGATGGCCTAGGCAAATGCCCATCAGTGGCTTTTTATACTCTAAATACTCTCTCACCTCCTCAGCCAAGAAATTCAACAACTTGGGGTTGCCCGGGCCGTTGCTTAAAAACAAGCCGTCGCAGTCGTAGGCAAGCCACGGCTGTCTACATGGCACAATCCTCACCCTCACCCCCCTCTTCACAAACTCCTTAATTATAGACTTCTTCACGCCGCAGTCCACCACCCCAATACAGACCCCACCCTCTCCCAACTCCACAGGAGACTTCACAGAGACTAAGTCTACATAACTCACGTCTTCATACCTCGGCGCCTTTTTCAACCTCTCAAACAACGCCCCAGGCGGCTCTGTCCCAATCGCCCCCATCATGACTCCATTCTCTCTCAAGATCTGTACCAAAGCCCTGGTGTCAACCCCCTCTAGCGCGGGGACGCCAGAAGACTTCAACCATTCGTCGAAAGACATTATAGATCTATAGTGACTAGGCGACGTGGCTTCGAAAACCACCACCCCCTCTGCCTTGATGCCGTCTGACTCCAGCTGGTCTTCCGACACGCCGTAGTTTCCAATCAGCGGCATAGTGAAGACTACGATCTGACCCTTGTAGCTCGGGTCTGTCAAAATCTGTGGATACCCCACCACCGCCGTGGTGAAAACAACCTCCCCCACCCCCACGCCATCCGCTCCTATTGGCCTCCCTACAAACACAGTGCCGTCTTCAAGAACGAGATAGCCCCTCGCCCCTTAGACATCAAAAGCCAGACTTGTTGACTATTTAAACTTTCTCTACCTTAATATGGCATATATCTGTACATACGATCTCTGCGCCGAGGCGCCTCGCAATCTTCAAAGCTGGGTAGTTATCCAGTGAGACAAAGGCCTCTATACATCTCACCCCCCTTAGTCTTTTTAAAAAATCTAGAACTATGGCCTTGCCATATCCCCTCTTCTGAAATCTATCCGCCACGACCACGGCAGCCTCTACACACTCTCTACCTTGACAAATATCTACCAAAGCGACGAGTTTATTATCTATATACACAGCCCACGTCCTACAGCCTCTACTCCACATGTCTCTATACATACTCTTTACATCAGCCACAGGACTTAGAAATCTATATAAAATACTACGGCTAGATACATAGCCATAGAAATTCTCCACAGCCGACGCCCACCCTGTGACTTCTACATAGTCAATCCACATAACTAAATTTTATAAACTAGACAAACTTCAAAAACTATGAAAATAACAGTTTCAATCATAAAGGCAGACATAGGCGGCTTCCCAGGACACGCCCACGTCCACCCAAAAATGTTAGAGTACGCCGCTGCAAAACTCAAAGAGGCCCAGCGGAGGGGAGTAATTATCGACTACTTTGTCTACAACGTGGGAGACGACATATCGTTATTAATGACCCACACAAAGGGAGAGGACAACTCTGAAATACACGGCCTAGCTTGGGAGACGTTTAGAGAAGTGACTGAGCAAGTGGCCAAGAGGTATAAACTATACGGCGCAGGTCAAGACTTGTTGAAAGACGCCTTTTCTGGAAATATAAGAGGCATGGGGCCGCAGGTGGCTGAGATGGAATTCGACGAGAGGCCCAGCGAGCCTTTAATTGTCTTCGCAGCCGACAAGACAGAGCCAGGCGCATTCAACCTACCTCTATATCGAATGTTCGCAGACCCTTTCAACACCGCCGGCCTAGTCATAGACCCCTCCATGCACGAAGGCTTTATTTTCGAAGTGTTAGACGTAGTTGAGCACAAAGTCTATTTATTAAAGACGCCGGAGGATTCGTACTCCCTCCTCGGCCTCATAGGGACCACTGGGAGGTATATAATTAAAAAAATCTTTAGAAAAGCCGACGGCGCCCCCGCCGCCGCCAACAGCGTGGAAAGACTTTCACTAATTGCAGGTCGCTACGTGGGGAAAGACGACCCAGTGATGATGGTGAGGGCGCAGTCTGGTCTCCCAGCCGTGGGAGAGATACTAGAGGCTTTTTCACACCCACATCTCGTCCACGGGTGGATGAGGGGAAGTCACGCCGGCCCGTTAATGCCTGCGAGATTTATCTCAATAGACTACGAAAAGAGAATAGCCATCGGCGCTAAGATGACTAGATTCGACGGACCTCCAAAAGTGGGAGCATTGGGCTTTCAACTACATGAGGGCTATCTCGAAGGGGGGGTAGATCTATTCGACGACCCCGCCTTCGACTACGTAAGACAAATGGCGTCGCAGATCGCAGACTATATTAGACGCATGGGCCCCTTCCAGCCGCATAGACTGCCGCCAGAAGAGATGGAGTACACAGCTCTGCCAAAGATTTTAGCAAAAATAAAAGCCTACCCAGCAGACCAGTATGAAAAAGACAGGAAAAAACTAATAGAGGCCCTGGCCAAAGGCGGGAAAGTAGAGGAATCTACCCACGACTAGAGGTGATGTGGCGTGTGAGGTCAGATTAGTGAAGAAAGCCTAGGTCTGAGCCCCGTGTCTATAATTGAGTTTTTTGGACTTGTTGGACAACTCTACGCCATCATGAACCCCATAGGCAAGTTGGCAATAGTGGGGCCGCTGGCCGTAGAGAAGCCGTCGTATGTAAAGAAAATAACTCTAGTAGTTATAGTGGTGGTGTTTATACTAACTTCTATATTTGCACTCGGCGGCGGTCTTATACTCACAATATTCGGCGTTGGGTTAGATAGTTTTAGAATAGCCGGGGGCATCGTCTTGATGACTATCTCAATCACTACACTACTGTCGGGGTCCTACGTCGGCAAGTTAGAGATAACAGAAGAACAGGCAGTAGTGCCACTGGCCACACCCTTGATTGTGGGGCCTGGCACAATTACAGCGTTAATCGTCATGTCATCTATCTACGGACCAGTTCAGACATGGACTGTGGCGGCGGCTGCCTCTGCGTTAGTGGCATTTACGCTACTCATTGGGATAAAAGTTGTGAGATACATTGGAGTAACGCCAATGAGACTACTAGGTCGATTCATGTCTTTGATCATCGCCTCAGTTGCCACAGAAATGATTTTGACAGGCGTAAAAAACCACCTCGCCGACATTAAGCCAAGTTAAGAAAACCGATACAAAAATTGTATAAAAATATCTATATATATACCATAGTAATATCTATGATAGAAGTCTGAAAAATATATAACTTTTTAAAGGTCGAACCATACAAAAAATATAAATATATCATATATTTTTTAATATAATGAGAATTAGTTTCTTAATAGGGGGGCCCCAAGGCAGAGGTGTAGAGACTGCCTCGTTTATGTTTATCTACAGCGTAGGCTCCGCCGGCTACTACATATTTTCTAGAAGAGAGTTTTGGAGTAATATCGCAGGTGGGAGACATAGCTATGTCGTAGGTACAATCTCCGACAATTGGCCCGCCCCTGCCCCCGGCAACACTGTCGACATAGCTCTAACCTTCGACGGACACGCAGTGTTAGAACACGTCTTCCACCTAAGGAAAAATAGCATACTTATCTACAACACCGAAGAAATACACAAGACGCCTGACCAATACGTAATGATGTCTAAAGCTCTGGCGTCGAGGCTTAAAGAATTTGCAAAAAAACATAGAATTGAGCCCACAGTGGGGGGGTTTGTAGAGTATTTAAAAAACAACGGCGTAGAGACTATTGGACTGCCCTATGGGAAACATATCAATGAAATTGGTAAAAAAATTGGGGTGACTTCTCCAGTGTTATTGGCGCGGTTTACAAATACTTTCGTCGTGGCGCTTGGAGTCGGCCTATTGGGCCTAGACGAAGAGTACGTGGCCAGAGGCGTGGGATTCGCCTTGGGGAAAAAGCCAGACGTAGTGGAACAAAACCGCAAAGCTGCAGCAGAGGCTATAAAACTCGTCCCCAAGAAACTAGACCTAAAACCGCGGCTTGTGGAGAAGAAACGCGTCTTTTGGAACGGCAACGAGGCCGCTGGCTATGGCAAAATTGTGGGAGGAGTTAGACTAGTGGCCTACTACCCAATCACTCCCGCCACTGACGAAGCCATGACGTTTGAAAAATCTATACCCTTCCCCGTCGTGAGAGACGCGGGAGAGCTATCACAGTTTGAGAGAGTGGGGGCACTGGCCTTCCAAGCCGAAGATGAACTAGCGGCGATTGCCATCGCCACCGGCGGCGCCATAGCAGGTGCCAGATCTGCCACGACGACGTCTGGGCCTGGATTCAGCCTCATGGCTGAGGCAATATCTATGGCCGGCATGATGGAGGTGGGCGTCGTAGTGACTCTATGGATGAGAGCGGGGCCGAGCACGGGGCAGGCCACTAGACAGGGACAGCAAGACCTCCTCTTCTCGCTCTTTATAGGACACGGCGAGTTCCCGAGAATTGTCTACGCCAGCGGCGACTTAGAGGAGGCGTTTTTCGACAGCGTCAAAGTGGCGAATTGGGCAGAGAAATACCGCCTGCCGGTTATACATCTACTCGATAAAAATTTGTCAAATACATTCGCCGTGATGCCGCTCCCCGACTTAAACAAAGTGAAGATAGAGACTGTAGAGCCTATAGTCTATCCAGAGCCTAGAGAGGCAGAGGCGTACCCATTTGAGGAAACAGTGGCGCCGAGACTTCTGCCAGGTGTGTCCAACGCAGTGTTCCATCTAAATAGTCTAGAACACGACCCAGAGGGAGACCCAGAGGAGGACCCGGTAGTGGTGACTAAAATGTTTGAGAAAAGAATGGCCAAACTCCGCCTTATAGAGGAGGAGATCCCTATCGACGAAAAAGTTCAGTACTACGGCCCGAAAGACGCCGAGGTTGTAGTAGTGGGGTGGGGCTCTGTAAAGCCCTCTGTCTTGACGGCGCTGGAGGAGCTACCAGACGTAGGCTTTTTATACATTAAAATGTTGTACCCATACCCCTCTAGCTATGTGAAAGAAGTTTTAAAAAATCGCCAGACGTTGTTTATAGAAAACAACTACTTTGCCCAATTGGCGTTAGTTACACAAATGTTCGCCGGCGTGGCGCCTACTGCGACAGCTGTCAAGTTCAACGGGAGGCCTGTGACAAAAGACGATGTAATTGAGGCATATACTAAATTCAAGATGGGGGAGAAGATTGTTAAGATAGAGTCGGACTTATAGACATGAGAACTGCAGCAGATTATAGATGGGTCAGAGCCCCCGAGTGGTGCCCCGGCTGTGGCCACTTCGGCGTCTTACAAGCTATATACAACGCCTTCGCCGAGTTGGACCTCGACCCCACTAAAGTTGTATTAGTCTCAGGCATCGGCTGCTCTTCCCGCCTCCCCCACTACGTAAAGACTCCTAGCGTCCACGCCATCCACGGCAGAGCCATCCCCTACGCCATAGGGATAAAATTAGCCAACCCCTCGTTAGAAGTAGTGGTGGTGGGCGGCGACGGAGACCTCATGGCCATTGGAGGCAACCACCTCCTCCACATGGGGCGGAGGAATATAGACATGGCCGTGGTATTAATGGACAACTCAGTCTACGGACTAACTAGAGGCCAAGCCGGGCCTACGCTACCAGCTGGCGTAAAAGTCAAAGCGGCCCCAAAGGCCAACCCCCAGTCTGAGATAAATCCCCTACTACTGGCGCTGACGGCTGGATTCACCTTTATAGCCAGGGGCTACTCCTACGATATTAAATACACCACTAGACTAATCGTAGAGGCTATTCGACACCGCGGCTCGGCCTTTGTCCAAATATACAGCCCCTGTGTGACTTACAACAACATAATGACGAGAGAGTGGTACGAGAAGAGGATATATAAACTAGAAGAGGCCGACCCCACCTGGGACCCAGTAGTGCATAGAGAAGAAGAAGTCGACGTGAAAATTAGAAACGCCCTGGATAAAATTGTAGAGAGAGAAAGACTACCGCTTGGCATATTTTACAAAAATGAACTACTCCCCACCTTCGAGGAGAGATATGAAGACCTATACGACCCCAATTATAGAAAACTGCCCCCAGCCACACAGCCCGTCGGGTGGAGAGGGCGTCCAGTTGTAGACTTAGAAAAACTACTTGGAGATAGACTACTGTAGTAAATCTACGCTAAGACTTGGGTAAAACCTCCTAATGAAGGCGAAGCCGTTAACCACTGGGAAGAATGGATACCTCACCTCTTCGTCTAGCTCGACCTCGCCTCTCTTCCATAGTATAGAAAGAGACTTGGCGTAGAAAAGCCTCTTCTCCACAGTCTTAATCGCTATGTCCACCTCCCCAGGGGCGTATTTCGCCGCTAGGTAGATATTAGACATCTTAGCCACGTCGCTAGGCGAGAGGTCTTTTTTAACTACTGGACATAGTGTAGATATTACAAACCTCACGTCTACACGCACTTCTCTATTCACCGGGTCGAGTTCGTACTTAACGACTTTTGGCAAATAGGGAAAAGATCGACAAGTCAACGGCTTATATAGATCGTGGAGGAGACAACGAGTACCCTTTAGAAATGGGCACTTCTCCTCTTCGTCTAGGTGCATTAAATAACTCAACGCCACCCTAAGGCCAGTTTTTAAATCAGCTACTTTGTACGCCGGGGTGAAGACCACGGGGATTTCTAACTCCTCGGCGTATTTTTGAATAATGTAGACTTCGTGCGGCAGCACTGTGACGGGGCTGGCTTTACAACACAAGGCGCAGCCCGGCGCACATTTAAACTCCACGTCTTGGACAAAATTTCTCTTAAAAGATTTAAATGGGGGGCCTAGGCTAAAATGTGTTTGAACAAATCCTCGCGTTTGTAGGGCCCTTTGTACTAGGCGTAGTAGTCGGAGCACTCGTAAAGAGAATCTTGTCCATAGCCTTATTGATCATAGCTTTATTCATAGCGTTGATGGCCTTCGGCTACCTAGCCCCGGAGCAAGTATTCACATTACTACAACAATTTGGACATGTGGCAAAAGACGCTTTAGAAAACGCCACAAAGTTAAGAGAATTAATTCCATATACATCTATTGCGTTTATAATAGGGCTAGTCGTCGGACTGTGGAAGGGGTAAGTTTTTAAAA
Source organism: Pyrobaculum sp. (assembly GCA_038832545.1). Classification (GTDB taxonomy): domain Archaea; phylum Thermoproteota; class Thermoprotei; order Thermoproteales; family Thermoproteaceae; genus Pyrobaculum. Next base: position 6,422 of record JAWBJM010000009.1, on the reverse strand, counting down.
ATACGCCAACGTATCCACCGGGGCGCCGAGGGGACGGTGGGAGCCCGGAGACGGGCCCCATCTGGAACCTCCCGCACCGCCCGCGGAAGCCGCCTGTGGGCCGCCGAGAGGCGGGGGTAAAAACCAACAGGCGGCGCGGCCCCCAAGTAGGGCCTGTGAGGCCGCGGCGAGGCCCGGGTAGGGGGTTAGACTAATACCCAGACAGAAGCGGGGGTATGCGGCGCCCCCCTTAGACTTATATAGACGTCTCTAACAATGTTTGTGATAACTGTGGGGGAGCTCGACGGAGTGCCTAGAATAGTGGCCTCTCTCAACCCCTCTGTAAATGAATTTCTAGCTCTAATCGGCGTAGATCTCGCAGGTGTAGACGTCTTTTCTTATAGACCACGTGAGCTTCAACAAAAGAGAAAAGTGGGGACTTTTATAGACATCGACGTAGAGGCCGTGGAGAGGCTGAGGCCTGACTTGATTATTCTGTACTACCCAGTCCAGAGACATATACTAGAGACGGCGTCTCGCCTCGCCAAAGCCGTGGTGGCGGTCCCCACCCCCACGGGCGTTGACCACGTAGCCGCAATTTTTAAATTTTTTGCAAAAATATTCGACAGAGACGAAGAGGGCGACAGAATCGCGGGTATATATAGAGATTTGTTGAGGGGGGCCGTGATTTATCAAAACGTCGCCGCTGTGATAAACCTAGGCACGTACGAAATGCCGTGTAGAAACAGCTGGGTTGCAGAGACGCTGTCTAGAGTGGGGCTAGTATATATAAAAACCCCGCCGTGTATATTTAAACAATTTAAAGAGCCGCCGACCTTAGAAGGAGTAGAGTTCGTAGTTTACGAAGCCAGAGGCAAAAAGCCGCAAGAGGCTGCTTTCCTCGGCGAGAGGCCTCACGTAATTACTCCAAACGACACTCTAGCCCACTACGGCCCCTCCCACCCCATTGACTTATTAGGCGTGGCCGAGGCCGCGGCGAGGGGGGCCCGGCTGGTTAAAGAGACCTCTAGCGTATTGAGGCCGTCTCTACGCGACGATTGGTACAAGCCCTATAGATGAGAGTATATATAGGCATAGACGACACAGACAGCCACAGAGGGGGCTGCACCACCTACGTGGGGTATATACTGGCGAAAGAGGTGATAAAGAGGTGGGGCCGCCACGCCTTTTTAGACTTCCCCCGGCTGGTGAGACTAAACCCCAACGTCCCTTTCAAGACTAGAGGCAACGCCGCCGTGGCTCTAGCTCTGGAAATACCCGAGGGGGACATAGAGGAGTTGTGGAGACTGGCGGTGGAGGTCGTCTCTACAAACGCAGACTTCGTGGGGAAGACCTCCCCCGGCTTGGCCATGGCGGTGGGGGAGGTGCCGGAGAGGGCTAGACTTGTGTATAGACACGCCTTGACGCAGATAGTGTCTATAGACGCCGCCGAGAGGACTGGCCTCGCCACATGGGGAGGCAGGGGCAAAATCGGCGCCGTGGCGGCAGTAGGCGCCGAGTGGAGAAAATCTACTTTTGAACTTATTGCATATAGAGGGGGGGATAGGGCGCCTATACCTCTAGAGGCGGTGAAGACCATGGATTTACTCACCTACCCCTACACATTCCACAACTACGACAAGAAGAGAGTTTTAATCCAGCCCAGAGGCCCAGACCCGGTCTATTACGGCGTCAGGGGGATCACCCCCCACCACCTACTGTGGGCCAAGCATTACCTCGACCAATACGTAAAGCCGACGGGGTGGGTTATCTACCGTACAAACCAAGCCACAGACGCCCATTTAGAACTCGGCGTATTTTACAAAGAGCCCCTCCCCTACTCGTACTACATAGCCAGGGGGCTGGTGGTAGAGGCCAGGAGGACAAAGACGAGACACCTACTGGGGAGACTAGACGACGGGCTGGAGTTTGTAGTCTATAGACACCTGGGGGGCCTCGCCGGGGAGATAGAGAGGTGCCGAATGTGCTACGTCGAGCTCCGCGGCGGCTTAAAGCCCAGAGGCGACAAGTTATTTCTATACGTAGAGAGCGGCGTAGTGTTAGGTAGATATATAAAGACGAGGCCTAGGTGTGTATACTGCGGAGGCTCTCTAGAGAGCTTGGGCAGATCCGGCGCCAGGAGGTGTAGAAAATGCGGCACTGTGTACCACACCTCAGAGATAAAGTGGCTATACGTAAGAGAGAGTAGGTACATCATCCCCAGGCCCGGCATGCGGAGACATCTACTCCGCCCCCCGGGCCTAGACGTAGAGATCCCCAACTACTTCTCGCCCGGCGATGTGGAGTGGATCGGCTAGAGTATCTCACTCACTACCTCTCTGGCGGAGTCCGACAGCGAGGAGAGGTATTGGTCGACGAGACTCGTAATTAACAACGTCGGTATTTCAGACTTCGGAACTCCCCTCGCCCTTAGGAAAAACTCTTTTTCTTCGTCGAGCGAGGCATCTGCCGCCGAGTGCCTCGCCCCCGCCACCTCGCCCGTCTCTACTAGAATAACTGGCTGTGTGTTCGCCACGGCGCCCTCCCCAGCTATGTATATTACCCCCTCTACTGCGTTCTCGCTCATCACACCCGTCTTGGCAATCCTCCCAACCGCCCTCTGTGTGACAAAAGACTTGTCTCTAGCCACTCCTATCAATTTGGCGTAGCCCCTCCCCTCCCTCCCCACGTTGACCACCGACACTAGGTGGTCAATTCTACTGTCGCCAACGCCCAACTCCAGCCCCACAACCTCTACCGCGGCCCTCTCGCCAATTATATACTCCTCCCTCACTGTGTTCATCACGCCGCCGGTCACCAAAGGCCTCGCCCTAGCCTCTGAGTATACCTCAAGAGATGAGTGTAAATACTGAGGCCCCGCGGCCTTTGAGACCAGTACATACTCCACCCCGCCTCTCAAGACCCCCTCCACCACGGCCGTGTGCATCACCCCAGCGCCTGACTCAGCCACCACGACGACAGAGCCAGAGGCCTCTCTCTCTACCTCAAGTACTACATGACTCGCCACGTGGCCCCCCGCCGGGGCGTAGCCCAGGAGCCTTATGACTAACGGCCTCTCTAAAGCCCCAACCACTCTCACATAGACAGCCCTAGAGAGGGCAGAGGCGTGCAACGCCAATATTCTACTACTAATAGAGAGATATTTAAAAACATCTCCACTCTCTCGCACCTCCACACCTCTACAACTACCTACGTCTACCCCACCTGCCACAACCACTTCACATAAACCCGCCCTTCTCTCCACCTCGACGTTGTAGACGGGGACGTAGCCCTCGAACTTAGACCAGTCTGTGTAATACCTCACAGTGGGCGAGTCCGCCACCTCCTGCCACGGAAGTTTTGACAAAAGCTCTTTGCCAACTCTACGGACGGTTTCCAACTCCACGTGTCTACTCCGAATTCTATATAAAACTATACTTTACTCACACACAACACATATGGCTCACGCCGAGGCTTTAACACAACTTCGACACCACGCCTCGTTAAATCAACGCCATCCCCACATCCCACGGAGTCGCTAATGAGGACTCGTTTACTAATGCCAAGTTCTGTAAAATTCCCCACCGCGACTGTATAAACGACGTGGGAGACACCACTCCCTCTATAGCCAGTGAAAGATATATTTACATACAGCACCCCCCTGTAGTTAAACAAAGTTATGGTGTAGTCAAAGGCGTCTAGAGTGGGGAAGTCTGTGGGGAGGTATAAAAATCTCTCAAACCCCGCCACATAGCTCCAAGAAGAGACTGTGTAGACGTCTCTCAAGACTGAGGCCACTGAGTCCCCCGCGGCCTTGGCCACGGCTCTAACCTCCTCGTCTAGTGCAGACTGCGCTATGAAATTTACAAAAAATGCTAAAAACAAAGCCACGGCCCCCACCGTTGCGAACAACACAACAGTCTCTAACGACCTCATGACACCACCACCTCCGTCACCACCAACCTGACCCTCTCCCCTAGCCTAACTCTCCAACTTTTACCACTAATAGAGACGGTGCAGTAGCCGTCTGGGCTAGTCAACATCAGAGAGTGATCCACCTCAGGCGTCTTAACGGCAGTGACTTTATAGCCCAGTGAGCCTCCTCTAAACTCTACCCTACTCACATTTATTACATACAACACCGACTCTTTTTCACCCTTCACTAAAACCGGCCCCGTGAACAAAACGTACCCCCTCGCCGCCGCGTCTAAAAACCCCAGCGAAGAGGCGTTTACAGCGGCAATTGGCTGGCCTAAATGAGCCACAGTCACATTCCTCTCCCCCCTCAACGGCCTCGCCCCGCCGAGTATATACGACGAGTTGTACCAAACATACAATTGGTATACTCTCACCGATCTGCCGCCGCAACGGATCTCCATGGGGTAGCTCCGCACAGATAGAGAGCCGTAGAGTAGATTCGGCAAGACGTAACTCCTCCTAACTCCCAACATTCCGAAGTCCGCACTTAAAGAGTCTGCAAACGTCACAAAAAACGACATGTACTGCCTAGCCTCGAGCTGAGCCATAGAAGCTGCCACACTCTGCCAAATATACGGAACAGCCACAAATATAATCAATAGAGAAAACCCCACCAAAACCGCCAACTCAAGCGACTGCATCACCTCACGTAAGGCTCAGGCCACGTAAAAGGCACCAAATACCACTCGAACCTAGCGTCATAAACCACTACGTATTCATACGACACAAACGGCCGCGGAAAGCCCACTGGGGCATTTGGATAACTACGCCTCCACGTCTCTACGCCTGCTCTATCTATCATTCTGAAAAGCGCCGTAGACCTACTAAGAGCGAGACTATACATAAACACTCCACCGCCGGACAACTCCCAAATATGCCGATCAAAACAAAAACCGTCAAAATGCCAATAATACGCCCCGCCGACGGAATAAATAGCCATGTGAGTCTGAGCTGTTGTACAACTCTGATAGGGAGGTATAGTTGTGCTATTGCTCAACCCGACTGTCCCCCCAGACGTCCTAATGTACACCGCAAAGCCGTCTGGGAACTGGGCTAGACTCGCCCTAGTGCCAAGGTCGGCGTAATTATTACCAACGCCCCAGAATCCAGACCCGAACACTGAGTTAATATTCCCGCCGCCACCTTCACACAAAACTATGAGGCGGCCGGTGTGGCTCAAATTTCCTCTCGCAGACTCGAAACGCACCCACATGAAGTTGTCGTTCGACTCGTGATAAGACTGCAACTGCGCCCACTGGCCATTTTCTCGGAGCATATGGACTTGGCCCCGTATTACACCTGGCAATAGCACAATGTAATAACTAGTGGAGACGTTGCCTGGGAAATAGACTCGTTTTATATCTGTTATACTACAGGGCGGCTGTATTTGTCTCAGTCTTACCCAACTTGGGGCCCAGTTTCTAATATCGTGGTTTGTGACTATTTTGACTAATCCGCCGGGTGGGATGACTATTACGTGCCACTTCTCTCTCCCATTTGTGACGTTGTACAACGCGCCGAAGTAGCCGGCGAATGCCTGGTCGTGTGGCCTACGCCCGTCGTCAAACGACTTTATCGCCCCCCATGGGGCGTATAACACAGCGACGCCGTCGCCGTAGTTCGCCACGTAGTACTCCTCTCCGTGGCGTAGGTAATAGACCCTGGGCTCTCCGGAAGACACTGCAAGTCTGGCTGTGACTGAGCCGGGGATTGAGACTAGCACGGCGAAAGATGCCCACTTAGGTATTGTAAACGTGACGTTGTACACCGCCCAGTAGTCGCCGTATTGGACTAATATAGACGGCAGAGTTAAATTCCTCGGAGTATTCCCAGTGACGTAGTATAGAGTAAATACGGCCCCCAAAGCGGCGCGCGGCTCGGTGTGGCTCACATTGATGAGATAGCTATACCTCACCTCCAACACGCCCACCGACGTCGAACTCTTTATAATCTCTGCAGAGGCCCTCATAGAGGCGTCTATAATTAAGTTTTTCACCAATGCGGCAGATATATCAAGCCTCGAGGTGAGGTCTATAGCTATCGACGACGATTTTCGAGCCACTACGTCTCTCCTAGAGGGCTCGGCGACGACGAAACCGCCCAGCGGGGCTAGAGCTACAGAAGGCTCTGGATACACCCAAGGCCTCACTCTCACATAGGCGTAGTAGGCGGCCTCAGTCCACGAAGTTGTTTCAGAACCTGGATTGTCCACGATGGCGTTTCCAATCACTATCCAAAACCTCGTGGGGTAGACCGCGGGGGGTCTCGACGTCTTGCCTAAGAGTTTAAGAGGCCGGCCGGAGGAGTTGTAGTGATACACAGCCCACTCCACTGCGGAGTTGTCTACAGAGACTGACATTAAATACCACTGCCTCTCACTATAGACAGTGCCCCCGAGGTCCCACGTCCGGCCGTTCCAAACGCCTGAGTTAGCTCTCCAATTCGACCAGACTATTACAGGGTTT
>JAWBJM010000008.1:0-37944 GCA_038832545.1 Pyrobaculum sp. | reverse complement strand
TAGATGTACATAAATACTTAACGTCGTCGTGGTTTAATATGTCAATTCCAGCGACGCTTCATGTGCTATAGCACGTAGTGGAGGCTTCTGTATGTTTTAAAACGGCTCTACAGAACGTATTTAGAATAGTGGATAGGTGAAATATATTTCTACATCTACAGCTATGTGGTACTCCGCAGACACAATATTCTCAGCTCTATTTACTCTCCCATATATAGAGTCAGTGATGTCTTAAATAATTTATCTATGTCAGACTCTGTAATTTTCCTACAGACTAACTCTTCTATAAACTCGTCGAAGTGTCTAGACTCGGACAAAGCCTCTTCTACAGTCCCACGTGTTACTATTTCGTACACCTTGGCCTTTTTCTTACCGGGAGAGGCCCTCACTACGCGTCCCACTCTCTGTATCATCTGTCTCTTAGACCCAGTGCCGCTGGCCACTATTGCAACGTCTGCGTCTGGGACGTCGACGCCCTCGTCTAATACTGTAGTGGCCACGACAACTCTCACTTTCCCCTCGCTGAATTTTCTCAATGCCACTTCTCTATCTCCCTCTTGTGAAGTTATCAACACCGCGGGGACCCCCGCTTCTCTAATCCGTCTATACAACTCCTCTGCTTGGTCTACAAATTGTGTAAATACCAATACTTTTGAGCCCTGCTCTACCTCTCTCTTTACAATTTTCACTACTATGTCAAACTTTTTTGAACTCTTGGCAGCTGCGTTTCTTAACAAAATTACATTGTCGCTTGGCATTGCCCTATATGCCGCAGCTTCTTCGTCAGTGAGTCTTACATATATTCTGTAGTGTTCCACCGGTACTACAAGGCCGGCCTCTATCATAGCTCTATAAGAGGCTCTATAGACCAACGGCCCAACTGCTTCGTAGATAAGATGTTCATTTTCATCTTCACGTTCGGGAGTCGCTGAAAGAGCTAGTCTAAACGGCGAGTCTAGGGCCAAGGCCACTTCTTTAAACGTCTCGGCTGGGACGTGGTGAGCCTCGTCGAAAATCACAAGGCCGAATTTCCCCATTAATTGGTCTACGTACTTCACTGCGGAGTTGTAGATAGCCACAGTGATCTCTTTCACATCTCTATACCCCCCGCCTAACATCCCCGGCGAGACGCCGAGGTGTTTTTTAATTCGCTCAGCCCACTGCGCAGCCAACTCTTTAGTCACAACTAAGACGAGGGCCGACACGCCGGCTCTGTATATAGCCTCTAGCCCTACGAAAGTCTTTCCACCGCCTGTTGGGATCACCACAGTGCCTCTCATCCCATGCGCCGCCCAGTTGTCCACAGCCTCTCTTTGAAACGGAAAGAGAGAGAAGTCTTTTTTGTACTTTACCTCGGGGTATTTAACCTCTACTTCTTCAACTCCGTAGCCGAACTCATCCAACACATCTATAACAGCCCGACGGAGGAAGACGGGGAACTTTAACACATATCCTCCCCCCTCCTTTTCGACATTTACTAGCCGTAGGTCTCTCCCCTCTAACTCACCGTCTTTAGTCACGACGTTGTACCTCATTTTAAACTCGGCAAGTCTCTGTAAGAGGCCAGATGCTAGGAAGTTCAGCCTCGCGTAGTTAGGCCCCACAGCTGCCGCCCTCCACATCTTCCTCCTCTCAAACAACTCTCTAGTCTTTTTAGAAGCTAGTACAAACTCCTTGGCGTTAGACAAGGCGGTTTCTAAATCTCCCCATATTTGAAGCCCCTGGAGGAGACGCCGTAGGTCTTGTACACATACTTCGACAAACTCTTCATAGCTTCTGTACTTAGCCACGTCTTTACTCTTCGCCACAAGGCCGCGGAGAAGGCCGCTAAGCGACAAGACATGAGTCTCCCCTTCGCTGGCCAATACGCCTTTTTTCAACTCCTCGGGCAGCCTGCCCACTACTACCACCACCCCCGTGGAGGAGTCTCTACTCAACGTCGCAAGTAGAGAGACGTATTCTTCATAAGTCAAGTCGAGTAGATATTTTAGACGGGCGAATATAGCTAAGTCTAGGACTCTCCCCCTCCAAGAGGCGCCGTCCCACCTAAACCCCAATTTTTTCAACTCTTCTTTTACCTTCAATATCTTGTCCCACTCCCACTCTCTGGAAATCTCTACTCCATTTACAACTACAGAAAACTTAGGCATATATACAGCACGGTATAATTATTTAAACACTTCAGAAATGTTGACGTGTTAGAAGACTATCTCAATTGGCAAAAATACATATTAAAAGACATAGACATACCTAAGAGCTACGTAGTAGATGGGCAATTAATAGAAATCGCCCCCACTCCGAGACTTTATATAAGCGGCATGGGGGGCTCCGGCGTAGTGGCGGATCTCCTCAGAGACTTTTCAATAGTGTGGAAGTGGGATGTCGAAGTTATACCTGTAAAGGACTATTTCCTAAAGGCTAGAGACGGCCTTTTAATCGCTGTGTCTTACTCTGGAAATACTGTGGAGACTTTATACACTGTACAATACGCCAAGGAGAGGAGGATACCGACAGTGGCGATAACCACTGGGGGCAAGTTGGCAAAGGCTGGCGTCCCAACTGTAATTGTGCCAAAGGCGTCTGCTCCACGTGCAGCTCTACCTCAGTTATTAACAGCGGCTTTAAACATTGTAAAGAAGATATACGGAGTGGCTGTGGATATACCTGACGGCCTAGAGCCGTTAAACGACGCATTAATATATCAATTAGTTACAGATTTTGACAAAAGGCCAACTGTAGTGGCGCCTGAGTCTATGAGAGGAGTGGCCTACCGTGTAAAAAATGAATTTAATGAAAATGCAAAAATAGAGCCCTCTGTGGAGATAGTGCCAGAGGCCCACCACAATTGGATAGAGGGGTCGGAGCGCCCCGTGGTGGTTTTGACAAGTCCTCACATACCGCCTGAACACCAGACGCGGATAAAAGCGACACTAGAGATACTAGGCGGGTCTCTATACACAGTAGAGATGACCACTAGAGGAGTGTTGACATTTTTAAGAGATGTAGGAGTGGCATCAATAAGACTGGCTGAAAAAAGAGGCGTAGATCCACTAACTACTCCACGGATAGATCAATTAAAAAAATGGCTCCAGTAGAAATCGCAATTCTAGCCCTCGCCACTTTTTTAACTATTGCCGCTGTACAAGATATAAAGACGAGAGAGATAGACTGGAAAATTTTACTAACGCTAGCCCCCCCGGCGGCGTATTTACTATATGCCCACTGGGGAGACCCACTCTATTTCTTTTCCCTGGCGCTTAGTGTATTACTCTCAATAGTCTTAAGGCTCTTGGGGTCCGGCTATGCAGATTCTATAGCAATCGCGACGGTGGGGACAGCCCCGCCGCTGTCGCCTCTGTTGTTAACGCCTATAGTAGTGGTGGTGGGGGGGTCTATGCTGCTCCCCGTGACTATGACGTGGCTATATTTGAAAAATAGAAAAAAGCCGTGTCCTATGTCTCTATTAGAAAAACTTACGCATATATGTATTTCAAGAGAGGAATTTGTTAAAAACCCGCTGAAATACATAGTGGGCGAAGTGAAAGACTTAGAAAAGTACAACCCCAGAAACGTGGAAATTAGAGAGAGTTGGATAAAGGCTAAATACGGAGTGCCCTATCTCGTATACTTGGCGGCAGGGTTTTGGGTCTACGTAGCGCTTCTACTTATTATGTAGAAAAGGCGCGGTCCCCCGCGTCTCCCAAGCCAGGCACTATGAAGGCCCTGTCGTCTAGACTCGGGTCTATAGCCACTACGTAGACTTCTGCATGTGGGAATTTTGACAAGACGTATTCAATCCCCACCGGCGTGGCGATCAACGACACTGTAATCAACCTACTGGGAGACCCAGACTTATATACTTCTTCAATAGCTCTAGCCATAGTGCGGCCAGTGGCCAACATGGGGTCCGCCACCACCACCACGTCCTCAAGCCCCACTTTTGGGATTTTTGAATAGAAGACCTCCACAGACACCCCACCTTCATCCTCTTTTCTCCTAGCCGCTACGACGCCGAGACGAGCTTGTGGGAAAGCTTTCAACAACCCCTCTACGAATGGCATAGCGGCTCTTAAAACCTGGACTATCACCACTCGGTCGAGGCCTATTATATCTACACCCAGGGCCCTCCCCAGAGGAGTCTCCACCTCTACGTATCTAGTGGGAAAGCTTTTGACTAACTCATAGCCTACAATTCTGCCCAGTCTTACTAAGCCTTTTCGAAACTCTAGCCCGTTGGTAGACTTATCTCTCAATTTAGTCAATAAATATTGCGCATATATATGGTCGACGATCTTGACAGGCATTACTTCTCCAATTTGGCCACACGGTCTACCAACTTTCTATACTCCTCTCTCAACTTTTCAACTTCTTCTCTAAGCTTTTGATACTCTGCCCCTCTCTCCATAGACTTCTTTATTTTATCCACTACTTCTCTTGCCATCCGTTTAATCCTCCCGTCTAAGTCTCTCTCTACACGTTCTTGTAGGTCTGAAATGAGTCTAGGGTCGAGGAGTTCAAGACAGGCAGCCACGGCGGCTTGTCTAATTCTATAGTTTTCGTCACGGAGCGCACTCCTAACAACCTCAAGCACCTCACGCCGTGGGCCGAATTTTGCCAGTGCGTATACAGCTGTAGCTCTGACCGGCGTGTCTACCCCCTCTTTAGTATAGTCAAGGACTGTCCTCAAGGCGTCCTCTGTCCCCAGCTCTGCAAGGCCCTCCAAGGCCCCCCTCTTTATTATTTCTACGTGGCTTCTATACTCCAACGCCTTTTTTAAACTATGTTCTGCAAATTCCCACTTCACTCTCCCCAAAGCCCGAGCTGCCTCTGCCCTCACGTAGTAGCTCTCCCCCACGTCGTGGACAACTCTGTCTAAAAACTCGGCGGCCTCTTTCCTCTTCGCAGAGCCTAAAGCCTCGACGATAGCCCGCCTCACTCTTGGGTGTTGTACTTTGGCAAATTCTTCAATAAGTGTAGTCACAGCCTCGATAGTGCCCACCTCGCCCAACGCCCTCGCCGCCTCTACTGCCACCCCCCAGAACTTGTCGTGCAGCGCCTTTCTCAAAGCCTCAACCGACTTAGCGCCGCCGTTTTTCTTTAAGACATCCACTGCCTGGAGTCTACAGTACAAGTCGTCGTCTTCTAACATAGCGATTGCAGACTCTAGGGGGTATTGCAAGTCTAAACTTTTCATTATTTTAAACGCCGGGTCTACACAGACGTACTTCGGCTTTTTACTCTGTATATACAGACTAATCTCTTTGTCGTCTATATTCAACGTCCTGGTCTCCACTCTACCGTCTTCATATACGATTTTGACGTCGAGGGGGAGGGTGTAGACAGGGTAGCTGTCGTCGCTCTGAGTCTGTTTAATCTGTAGTTTGAGAGACCCCTCTGAGTATGACCACGACACTTTTAACACGGGGTGGCCCGCGGAGTAGAAATACTGACGCCAAAACCACTCTAAGTCCACACCTGCGGCCTCTTCCATGGCTTTTCTCAAATCTTCAATATCGACAGATTTGTATCTATACCTCTCTAAAAATAGCCTCAAGCCTTTTCTAAACCTCTCGTCGCCTAGTAGAGACCTCAGCATGTGGAGAATCACAGACCCCTTTTCATATGCGTGTCTGTCAAATACTTCATCTGGGATTTTGTAGATGTTAGTGACAACGGGGCGTGAATATCTGCGAGAGTACTCACCTAGATACGTCTTAAAGTTTGTATAAATCTCGTAGAGGTATTCATCTCTCCCTTTCGACTTTTCTGTCCACAAAGCCTCTACGAAGGTGGCAAAAGACTCGTTTATAGCTATGTGGCCCCAATCTTTCGCTGTGACTAAGTCGCCGAACCACATATGGGCCATTTCGTGAGCCACTAGGGGGTCGGAGGAGAAGTCTTCAAAATCGGGGCACGGGAAGCCCGTATAGGGGCAGTGGGCGTGTTTGTCGTGGATTGTCCAGTCTGTGAGAATTGTAAATGTAGTGTTCTCCATACCGCCGTAGATAAACTCAGGCACCACCACCTGGGCGTATTTCTCATAGGGGTACGGCACGCCTAAGTAGTCAGAGAAGAACTCCATAATCTTACACGTGTTGTAGAATGAATGGCGCCAGCTCTCATCGGCGATGTATTTAGGTATCCAGTACTCGAGCTCAACGCCGCCGCATTTATCTTTTACAATATTAAAATCCCCCACAGCTATGGCGAGTAAATACGGCGACATTGGGTGTTTTAACTCCCAGACAAATTTTTGACGGTCTCCGAGGTCTTTCACCTCTACTAAAACACCATTGCTCCCAGCTACTAGAGGCTTTTTCACTATAATAGACACAGTCCAGGGGAATTTTATATTAGGAGTGTCTGGCAAGGGGACCCAGTACCTATTGTACTCGCTCTCTCCTTGAGTCCACACGTAGTAACTCTTCCTCTCCCCCTTGGGCTTTATGAAATACATACCCACCCGCGGCTTGGCTCTATATCTCACCTCTACTGACACTTCTTCGCCAGCCCTCCACTGATGTCTCACCTCTAGTCTCTCTCCGTCGTAGTAGAAATCGTAGTTAACGCCCAAGATTTCCATCTCTACGGCGTCGAGGATAAACCTAGCTCCGTCTATACGTGGTTTAAATCTATACTTCACAACGCCCTCCACCACGCCATCCTCCGGCCTCACCTCTAAGTCGAGCCACATGTGGACGATATCAAAGTCGTACTCTCTAGGAAATCTAGGCAGATAGTCGGGAAATGCAAAATCTCTCCCAACTAGATATTTCATCGTAGACTTTAACTGATCTCTTTTTAAAATTTAGAGACTTCGCAGATAAAACCACTATCTGTGTTAATTTTATATATTTTTGATACATATAGCATTTACATCTACAACTATACATTATGCATGATGCTAATATACTGGCCGCAAAAATTATAAAAATATAAATAGAGTGATCGAGTAGATGAAAATCACTGAATTGACGTATATCAGAGAAATAAAGTTGAAAATAGGATATCTCTACGCAAGATTACTCTACTCCATGGAGAAGAAGGGTATAGTTACTACCTGTGAGGTTAAGAAAATTTATGTCAAAGCTTCTAAATGGTGTACTCCAAAACTCTCCCGACGGAGTTGGCGTTATTAACTAGAAATGAAGAGGTAGACTTCGAGTTAGCTGGCGAAGTAAAATCACTTGGTGAAGTCTCGTTTGATTTACTTATAGCGTCGTGGTAAATAATAGAAAAACATTTATGTACTTACTGAAGAGGCGATATCTGGGCCCCTCTAGACGTGTTTAAATTAAAAAATCTCAAGCCACTACGCCTTTTTACATACTATTTAACGTGCCGCCGAGAGTTCTATAAGTTTTTTCTTGCCTTCTTTTATGACGTCGACGATTTTAATGCCTGCTGGACAGACTATCTCACATGCGCCACATGCGAGACAAGAGGCTAGGATTTCAAAATATTTGCTCCCATCTTTAAACACAACGCCGACTATGGCGAGTCTGCCCCGAGGGCCGTATGCTCTATTGCGGATAGTTAAATAAGTGGGGCAGACCGATTCACAAAAGCCACAGAAGACACACCTACTGCTTTCTTTTATATAGTCCACTACTCTTTAATGGCGCCGATTGATATAAATGTCTTTGTCTCCTTTACGCCCTCCATGTTGTTAACGGCGTCTAGCACTTTGTCTAATACAGTCTCTTGTGTGATAATCGCCAAGTCGTAGTCGCCAGCCAGCCTTAGGGCTTTCTCAATGGGGAGTTTCTTAGCCGCGTCGTATACTTTATCTCTGTACTTTGGCTCTATTTTAACTAATATAATTACATCGCTGGACTGCCCCTTTAGGAGTTTGACCGCTTTCTCAGTTATGTCTACAAACTCCCGTCCAGTTCTCACGAGGCCGAGCTCTTTAAGTCTTTTTAAGTGTATAGCTAACGCTTGTCTAGTCATGCCGAGCTCTCTAGCTATCTCGTCTTGGTCTCCGTAGACTGTGTAGACTCGCATAGGCTGTGCTCTCTGTAGCAGGTGGTTGAGTAGTTGATACTGCCTATCTGTAAGTTTAACTTCTTCGGTCATATTAATCGTTTAACTTTGAGATATTTAAATGTATCGTTTTAAAATTATAGCATTTAGTTTCTTTATTTTTTTAGTTAAGAGAGACACGGGCAAGATTATTAGCAGGTAAAGAATAGTGTCTGTAATATAAAAGTTCTTACGCTAGATTTATTTACCGCTAAATAACCCACGCCGTGAGGTGGATATTTCTAACTATGTTACTCACTATGTCGCTACTAGCCTCTGTGATCAAAGTAGTTGATAACCTAGGCTTTCCCATTCAAGGCGCCGCTGTGTGTACTCCAACTATGTGCGTATATACAAACGCCACTGGAGAAGCTGTTGTTCTAGACGCGCCTGTGGAGATATACATAGAGGGTCTATTAGTTTGGAGAAGTCCCACAGTTGATAACTTTACCACAGTTGTGTTATATAAAATAGACCAATTAGAAATAGTCCCCCTCTCAGCGAGTGGTGAGTTAATACTTAAATTTGTCAAGACAATAAATAATACATACAGTGATATAAAGTTTAAATTCTTTAATAATAAAATTGAGAAACCTTTATACATAGGTATTAATTATCCAGTAGAGATTTATATTCAAAAAATTGGACGGTATATATTCAATACGACAATTAAGACACAGCTCTGGAGTCTCGAGGTGGACTTAACTAAGCTGGGCCTCGTCGCCGCGTGTAGATATACTTATACAGAGCCCGTGGCGCGTGTATCTATAGTTACAAATGGATCTGTAGTCGACAGCTCAAGTGGGTGGTTTTATTTAATAAAGGGTGTTGAGTATATTGGATTAGCGTCGACCAATGCAGTATTGCCAAACGGCAGTAGGTATATTGTGTCGTTTAACCCAGTGGCGGTGTGTAACAAAACTATAGACATAAATAGCTCGAGAGTAGTTATAAGCCTAGAAGACTCCTTTGGAGTAGTTAGAAACGACTGGACCTTAAGAGTCGCCAACAATACCTATAGGGGGGTGGCCGAGTTTTGGGCTGTTGTGGGCTATAGCTACGACGTATATATAGACGCAGGTTTTGTAAAGAAAAATATCTCAATAACGCCTCGACGCGCCACAGAGAAGATTATCATTAATGTAGAAAACGCATACCTAGTGCTCAACTACAGAGCCCCAGTTTCAAAAATCTACGTAGTGGGCAACTATACAGTAGTAGACAAATCGCCAAGGAGGATAGAACTCCCACCGGGTCTCTATCAAGTAGTCATAGAGGCGGGTGGGAGAAATAGGACTTATATAGTGGAGCTGAGACCTGGCGAAATAATTCGATTAACAGTGGGTGAAGAAGAGGGCGGGGGGACGTCGTCTGCGACATATGCCTTCGTCGCCGTAGTGGCTACGATAATCTCTGTAGTCTCGGCCTTGGCTATTACAGAGACTCTCCGCCGTCGACGACTAAGACGTGGCCAGTCACGTAGCTAGACTTGTCGGAAAGAAGCCAGTATATAGCCTCTGCGGCCTCCAAAGGCCGCCCTAGTCTATACAAAACTGTACGTCTACGGAATTCCTCAAGTTCTGTAGGTGTCATCCACCCAGTCCACCTAGTCTCAATTGGGCCAAACGCCACGACGTTTACTCTGACAGGTGCGAGGAGTTTAGCTAGACTCTTCGCCAAGGCGATTAAAGCCCCCTTCGCGGCGGCATAGGGAATTCCCCAGGTGTCGCCCACCAAGGCGGGGGTAGAGGAGACGAAGACTATAGAGCCGTCTCGTTTCAACGACGGAAGTAATGTCTTCACTACATTAAATCCGCCGACTACGTCTACTCTATAGACCTCGAGAAAATCTCTCTCGTCTAACTCAGCCACTTTCTTTTTCCACGTCTCTGCGCCGCCATGGCCGTGTATTAACGCCACGCCGTCGACGTCGTGGAAGTCTTCTGCCACTTTTTTTAGACAGTTGAGGTCTAACACGTCGCATTGGTAGTGGACGTCTGCCTCTGATTTAGATCTAGATACGCCAATTACAAAGTCGCCGCGTGTTTTAGCTAATTTAACAAGGGCGCCGCCGATTCCTCCGCTGGCGCCGGTTACCACAATCTTCATCGGCAAGACAGAGGCCTTTTACAGTCTATAGATACGTCAATGTCCCCCCTCTTCGCCGAGGTGACCATGTTGTGGTGTTCGTCTCTCGCCCCGCGTATGAATGAGCACATGTGTACGCCGCACACTTTTACATACACAGCGCGGGCTCTCAGCTTTTCCATAAGTAAGTCAGCCAGCCACTCTGTAAACCTTTCCTGCATTATAGGCCTAGCAGCGGCCCACTTGACTAGTTTAATCACCTTACTCAACCCCGGCACCCCCTCGCCCGGTATATACGCAACTGAGACCCTCAACAAGATGGGCAACAGGTGGTGCTCACATATAGACACAGCGCCGATGTTTTCAATAACCACAGGCCCCACCTCAGCCCCGTATTCAAGAGGGAAGAAGACCACATCGGGCGGGGGCTCCCTCAGCCCCCTAGTCAACTCCTCCATAGCCTTTACAAACCGCCGGGGGGTATCCACCACCCCCGGCCTAGACAAATCCTCGCCGAGGTGTCTCAACAACGTCTCTACCCCCCGCTCCGCTTTTTTACTACGAACGATCATAAAACCTCAGCGTTATTATTATTTAAATATACTACCCACAGCCGCCGCATATAGTGCGCCCGCGCCAGTGAAAACACTTTTGGAAAGACGAAATTATAAATACAAACACGTCGAGAAATCTCTCGATTGGCGCAATGGCCACCTGGCCCCAGTCAACTCTTCCCAGCGCTCTCTTTGATCTAAGCCCGGTCCTAATCAACTGTATTACAAAGAGAGGGGGGAAGACAATAGCTGCGGCGACCCAGACGGCGTAATATATAGACTCTGCCAGCCACAGTGTCGCATTGCCCAACTTAGCAGCAACTGCTTGTCTTGTAAAAAACTCCCAAGTCCTCGGCGCTGGTTCCATAGGTACAAATAAAGGCAGGACTTCAATACGCTTAGCCACACGTGAGAGAGCCATGTCGTCCACTGCACATCTTTTCAAAACGTCTATAGCGGTCTGTCTCTCAGACTTAGGCACAGCCACCGCCCCGCCGTAGATAAATCTCGTCTTCTTCCACACCATCCAGTCGAAGCCGCCTAATGAAAACGCGTTTTGAAGTTTATCTCTAACCCAGCGATAAGCAGTGGCGTAGGACCCACGGCATTTTTTCAATTCCTCAAGCCACTGTCCCGGCTCAGCGTCGTCGTCGAGAAAGACATATACATCTGCGTCTAGCTCCTCCAACGCAGTGGCTAAAGCACCTGACTTCCCCACGTATTTATTAAAAATCCAGCGGAGACCTACTCTCTCTGCATGGGCCGCGTCTACGTTGTCGTCCACCACTACGTAGTCCACTGCCCCGGCGAATTTTGAAAGATCTCTCGGCCTCCTAGTGGGCACAATCACTACAGCTCTACAAGCGGCGCCAGGCCGCGGCTTTAAAAAAACCTCGGCGAATAGGTGGAGAACTTCGTAAAAAAACACTATAGAGACAAAAAGCCACTCCCACACGTGTTCTCAACGATATAAATTATATAAAATTCTTTATAGTGTATGGAAATGG
Source organism: Pyrobaculum sp. (assembly GCA_038832545.1). Classification (GTDB taxonomy): domain Archaea; phylum Thermoproteota; class Thermoprotei; order Thermoproteales; family Thermoproteaceae; genus Pyrobaculum. Next base: position 26,270 of record JAWBJM010000008.1, on the reverse strand, counting down.
ATAGTTACGGCATAGTGTTGAGAGAGGAGAGAGTGGGAGATAGCAGAAAAATTCTCGACATTTTTTGGGGGCCTCAACATCCAACATCTGGCCACACTAGATTTATTATTGAACTCGAGGGGGACATTGTCGTAAACGTAGTCCCAGACCCCGGCTACGTCCATAGGACAATGGAGAAATTAGGTGAGACTCGCCACTGGATTCATAACATCCCCCTCTTTGAAAGACTCTCTCTCCCAGACGCCATAAACGTGACTTGGGCCTACGCCATGGCAATTGAAAGACTTGCAAAATACGACGTGTCGCAAAGAGCTGAATATCTCAGAGTCATAATGGCAGAGCTCAGCCGTATATCTACACATCTCTACGACCTAGGCCTACACGCCATTATGATAGGCTCCTCAACCGGCTTTATGTGGGGCTTCGGCCTAAGAGAGTTGTTAGTCCATCTCTGGGCTATGGTGTCTGGCTCTAGAACTACGCCCTCTTGGGCGATACCTGGCGGTGTCCGTACGGCGCCGCCAGATGCTTTTTATGAACAGACAAGGGGGTTTTTAGACTATTTAGAAAAGAAAGTCGACGAGTTTGTAAAAATTGTAATTAAAAACCCAGTGGGGTATTATAGACTTAAAGACGTGGGGTACTTAAGTAAAGAAGAGGCGGCGAAGTTATTAGCCACAGGCCCCGGCGCGAGGGGGTCTGGGATAGAGTGGGATGCCAGAAGGGTTTATAAATACGGCATATATGACCAGTTTGAGTGGGATGTATGCGTTGAAGACGGCGGAGACTCGCTGGCTCGGGCCATGGTAAGAATCTGCGAGATACAACAGAGCATTAGAATCATTAGACAAGCCCTAGACCGCGCGCCGAGAAGCGGGCCGCTGATAGGCGAGGCACTTCTACATAAAATCCCGCCTAAGCAGAGAGAGAGAGCAGGTGAGTTGATAAAGCTAAGTGCCTTATTCACTACAATGTTACCACAGGGAGAGGGTATAGGCATTACAGAGGGGGGCCGGGGCCGTTATTTCTTCCACGTCATGGGGGACGGGACGGAGAGGCCGTATCGCGTCAGAATAACTACTCCCTCTTGGCAAAACCTAAGAGCTATGTTAAAGGCGTTTGTTGGTGCCAGACTTATGGACCTCCCAGCGATATATGGATCATTTGGCTACTTCCCGCCGGAGCAAGACCGCTAGGAGACAATTTTTATAAAGATAATCGAACATTGAGGTATGGATTTTTGGTCTCTTCTTATGTCACCTCGTCTATGGTTTTTTATTATCATGTTCGCAGCCTCAAGTCTCGTATTAATTACAGTAGTATGGTTTGAAAGAAAGGCCGCGGCGAGAGTACAAATGAGAGTAGGCCCGTACCACGTATCCCCGCGGCTGGGGGGGTATTTACAACTCCTCGCCGACGCCTTTAAGTTTCTCATTAGTGAGCCCATAGTGCCACGGGGGGCACATAAATTATTGTTTACATGGGGGCCCGCCATATTTGTAACGCTCGCATTCGGCGCCTCTCTCCTCCTCCCCCTCACGCCTGAGCTTAGGTTGATTAAAGACCCGTCGCTTCTACAATATGGCGTAGTTTTCTCTCTAGTGATTCTACTACTTGTTTCTATCGCAGTGGTGGTAATAGGGTGGGCGGTGAATAATAAATTTGCCTACATCGGCGCAGCTCGTGAGGCTTTGTTAGTGGCGGCGTATGAAATCCCCCTCATCTTGGCATTTCTCGCCATGTTGATCCTATACGGAACGCTCAACCCACTTGAAATTGTAGAAAAACAGACTTATCTAACCGGCGCTTTGTTAAACCCCCTGGCGTTTTTAGTCTTTATAATAGCCACTGCCATGGCTACGGCGAGGTTTCCCTTTGAAATAGCAGACTACGAGGGAGACGTAGCCACCGGCCCCTATAGCGACTATGGGGGCGTCTTTCTAGTGCTTTCCTTTGCAGGTGGGACTTACTACGCCACTTTTTCATACTCATTTTTAGCCACTCTCTTATTCCTCGGCGGGTGGGCGCTGCCAGGATACTCGCCGGGGGGGTGGCCCGGCGACATATTAGGCCACTTAATACTAGCCGCCTGGGTCTTTCTAAAAGTGACATTGTTAATGTCTTTTTTCGCCTTTCTAAGAGCCGCCATGCCTGTGCTGAGGCTAGACCACACGTTAGTCTTGGGCTGGAGGGGGCTGCTCGCCTTGGGGCTGGCGTCAGTGGCTTGGTCTCTCGTCGTCAGATTTGTGCTAGGCTATGTCTAAAGTGAGAGATATAGTCAAAGCCACGCTTGACGCCATGAGAGTAGCTGCGAAGAACTTCGTAGCGCCCGAAAGAATAACTGTGATGTACCCATTTGAGAAACTAGACTATGGACGGTTGAGGGGCTGGATCGGATTGTATACAGAGAAGTGCACCAGCTGTATGCTCTGCGCCAGGATTTGTCCAACAAATGCAATAAAGATGTACCCCCTGCCGAACAACAAAAGGTACCCAGGTATAGACTACGGCCGTTGTATCATGTGTCACTTCTGCATCGACGTTTGTCCCACAGACGCCCTCTACCCCACAGATATTAAAGAGTTAACTTGGTACAACTACAGAGAGATGATATTCACGCCAGATATGGAGAGAGAGCCTCCGAAGATACAAGAGCCTTTCAAGTCTACAAAAGTAGTGATTAAATACGAGAGAGGGCTTCCAAAAAAAGTTAGAGTTTAATAATACTTTAAAACATTCCCTATCTATACTTTTATGATAGATGTAGCTTTGCTTCTCATAGCTCTCTTATTTGGGTTTTTAACTGTCTTCTCTAGAGACAACGTATTCTCTGCCACAAGCCTCGCCGCAGCGGCGGGGGCAGTGGGGGCGTATTATGCGTATCTAGCACAATTCGCCGCGGCTTTTTTAATCTTTGTCATATACATCGGAGCGGTGATGTTGTTAGTAATCATGACTGCGGCGATGTACGGCGGGGTTCAGAGGTGGGGAGGGAGGTATTTTTTAATAACGTCGTTAGTGGCCGCCGCGGCTGTAATTATTGGAGTTGTGGCCATGTCGCCTCAGCCTAAGTCGCCTATCGCCACACCTCTAGGCGACGTAGTTACAGTTTTTATGTTACTATTAGGCGTGGCGGCTGTCTCGTTGTTGATAAGTATAGACATAGCGCGTAGAGTATGATGGCTTTAGTGGTAGGGATAGTATTAATTATACTAGGGCTCTACGGCATCGCGGTGACAAAAAACTTAGTTAGGATATTGATCTCGCTTGAGTTAATCACAGTGGGTGCCTTCGCTGCAATTGCCCCGGTCTTAGCCACGTCGCCCGAGCTGTTATTCTACGGCGTCTTGTTGTTAGTGATGATCTCTATCTCCGAGGCGTCGATCTTCGCCGCGTTGATCTATAGAAACTATACATTAACACGAGAGACAGACGTGTCGGTAATGTCCGGCGGTAGAGAGGTATGATTATCCTAGCCTCTATACTTTTGCCAATGGCGTTGTCGTTTTTGGCATACTACGCGGCGAAAAAATCGACATACATCGCAGGCTATATATCCGCCGCCGCTTTAGTGCCTCTATTAGCTCTGTCGACTTATGTAATCTTCGGAGGGCCGCCGCTGCAAGAGGGTACCCTGGAGGGTTTTGACGTCATCGCTTTCAAAATTGTGCCTTTCAATGGAGTATTTATCTTCACGGCGGCGTTAGTGGGCATCTTAGTGGCTCTCTACTCTCCGCCATATATGGAACACAGAGCCCGCGAAGTTGGGAGAGACTCCTCACTATTCTACCTCACATATGGCTTCTTCACAGGTGGGCTTGCCGGCTCTTTCGCTGCTGCTAATTTAATTGTTGTATATATACTGATAGAAATTGCGCTAATCGCCTCTCTATTCCAAGTCCTCTACTACGGCTACGGCGACAGAGTGAGAATTACAATTATGTATTTAGTGTGGTCTCATGCTGGCGCTTTGTTAATCTTAGCCGGTTTCATACTTCTATATCTAAAAAATGTCTTCTACGTCCCCTATTTAATAGATAGCGGGCCGCTGGGGCCTGACCCCCTGGCCTTTTTATTAATTCTCTTAGGATCTTTGATCAAAATGGCGGCTCTTGGAGTCCATATGTGGCTGCCTTACGTCCACGCCGAGGCGCCGACCCCTCTCTCAGCTTTATTAAGCCCAGTACTAGTCGGCGTGGGGGGTTATATAATCGCAGCGGTGGCGATGTACCTACTGCCGAGCCTTGAGTGGAGTAATTGGCTTATTCAATACGCCGTCGCTACAGCAATATATGGGGGGTTGATGGCGTTTTTACAGAGAGATATCAAGAGGTTGTTCGCCTACTCTACAGTTTCTCAAATGGGCTACCTCCTCCTGGCTGTGGCTTTATTCAACCCCTACGGCTACGCCGCCGCCGCGTTGTTATACCTAAGCCACGGCTTAGGCAAGGCGGTTTTGTTCATGACCTCTGGGTACTTTATAATGCATCTCCACACTCGCGACTTGGGGAGGATGGGAGGTCTATACGGCTGGCGTCCCGAGCTGGCGGGCGCCGCTATCGTCGGCTTTTTAAACCTTGCGGGGGTTTTGACAATCGGCATGGTGTCTGAAATATTTTTAACAGTGGCCTACGTTGAGAAATTCCGCGACGCCTACGTCTACTATCTACAGTACGCTTTGATATTGTTAGTTACCGCCATATACGCCTTCAATACCACCAGAGTGGTGTTTTTTGGACCGCATAGACACGAAGGCCAGGGCTCTGTAGACATTGCGTTGGTGTCTATAGTAGCCACGGCGTTTATATCAGTGGTGTTGTTCATACCGCCTTTCTCTACGATGTTGGTAGATAATCTATATAAGAATATTGAGTTGGCGAGGCTATGGAGTTAATATTCTTAACTATCTTCGCGCCCCTCTTCGCCTCTATAGCCTCTCTCTTTAGTAAGTCAGAGAAAATTAAAGCTTGGTCAGTAGCCGCCGCCTCATTTATATCCGCGGCCGCTGCTACTCAGTTGTACTTCACAGTGCAGTCTGCAGTTTTTCAACTCCCATGGTTAGAGCCCGTGGGGGCTTTTATAGAGTTTAGAATAGATAGCCTAAGTAAGACTATGGGCGTATTAGTGACGTGGCTCATAGCCGCCATTGCGTTGTATTCAGTGAAGTATATGGAGGGGGACTATCGCCCAGGTTGGTACTGGTTTTTCTTCGGCTTTTTCGCGACGTCGATGTTGATAGTTGTCTACGCCGGCAACCTCTGGTTTTTACTAATAGGGTGGGAGGGGGTGGGCCTCGCCTCCTGGGCTCTAATTGGGCATTGGTATAGGGATGAGTTTGATAAATGGGTCGGCAAAGAGGAAAAAGTCATGGGGGTGCCGTACTGGTGGACGCCGAGCGTGGCGGGGCTGAGGGCAATTCTCACCGTGAGGCTCGGCGACGCGTTTTTCATCATAGCAATAGCGATGTTCTATATACTGGCTGGTTCCGCCTCGCTCGGGGGCTTGGCCGTGTCGGAGGCGTTAAAGACGCTGGGGGTTGTGCCTCTGATATTCTTCGCCCTTGGGCCATTTACCAAAAGTGCGCAATTTCCATTCCACGAGTGGTTGCTAACAGCCATGACGGGACCCACGTCTGTCTCTGCGATGATCCACGCTGCCACTATGGTAAAGGCAGGTGTCTACGTCTTAATCGTAACGGCGCCGTTGTTTATACTAGTCCAAGGCGCAGAGCTCTACTTCTGGCTAGTCCTAGCGCTAGGCATGGCCACGGCCTTCGTCGCTACTCTAATTGCGTTGACGGCTATGGAGTTTAAAATTGTGTTGGCCGGCTCTACAGCGGCTAATTTAGGCATCATCGCGGCGGCCACTGGAGCCGCTGGCGTGTTGGGCTTGGCAGAGCCTAAACTATTGGAAAAACTATTGGGCTTTGCGTTTCTCCACATAGTGGGACACGCCGTCTCTAAGGCGTCGTTATTCATGGGCTTCGGCGCGGTTATACATGAAGCTGGGACTAGGTTCATTGGAGAGGTGGGTAGACTAGCGGGGCGTATGAAAATAACTTTCTTAGCAATGGCCCTGGCTATGTTAAGCCTAGTGGGAATTCCGCCGTTTATCGGATACATATCGAAAGACTTGGCGTTGGAGAACGTGTTAGAGGTGGGGCACCTAATGCACTTAGATTTACTCCAGTGGGCCGTCTACCTATTGATATTCATCACCCCCATCTATGGCATGCGTCTAATTGGTTTGACTTTTATCCACGGCAGAGAATCGAAAGAAATACACGAAGCCCCCGTTTTGATGTGGGCTCCGTATACTGCGTTGGCAATTGTGGCGTTGGCGTTAGGTATATATTATTCCATATATATAAAATTCCCCATCACCCCGGCGTTGTTTTTCGCACTCTCAGGCCTCTTAGTGGGTCTTCTGCTATACGTGGTATCTCCTGGCGTTAAGTCGAATTTGTTAAAGCCGGCTTGGGAGTTTCTCCACCGCCGCTTTTACATACCGCTTCTCTACGACGGGGCGTTGCCTTTCGTCTATACAAAATTCGCCAGATTTATCGACGTAGTTTTCGACAAGACAATATTCGACGGTTTGTACCACGGCGTATTGCCAGCCGCGTTTAGTGCGTTATCTAACTGGGCGCGTAGACTAATCACAGGTAATTTAAGTATATATGTGTTGTACGGTTTAGTTGGATTGTTTATATTCTTATTGATAGTGGCGCTATGGTAGAGCTCTTTGCGATTTTATCTCTAGCACTAGCTTTAGCCACGCCCTTGGCTCTTAAAGTAGATGGCCGCTTAATAGCTGCTGCGACGTCGTTAGTAGTTACATTACTGTCTATATACCTCAACTTGCCGCTTGGGGTTGTGATAGGCCTGGCGGCTTTTGCAATATCTCTTGACACAGGACTTAAATCATTTGGAGTGTCTTTAGCATACGCAGCTCTAGCCACTGTTTTGGCAATCTATGTGTACTACAGCTCTGCTCCAGTCATTTACTCACTTGTGGCCTTGGTTTTAGTAACGGCGGCGACATACGGCCTCTTGGCTATGGGGAAGACTAGAGACAATATAGAAGCAGCCGTTAAGTACGTAGTGTTTTCAGGTGTAGGCAAATCGCTTATAGTAATAGGCTATGTCTTGGCCGTGTCTGGCTACGTCCAGGGGGTGTACCTAATAGTCGTGGGCTTTATGTTCGAGCTGGGCATCGCCCCCTTCCACGCCTGGGTGGTGGATACCTATGCGTTAGGCAGCCCCAGAGGCGTGGCGGCGTTAGTGGTTTTTAGTAAAGTGTCTTCTCTATTCGTCTTATTGTCTATATTCCGAGGCCTACCTGCGATTTTTGAAACTGCTCTAGCAATGCTAGTAGTCTCCATGGCCTCTATGTTTATTGCAAACATCGCGGGCTTGACTGCGAAGACTCTGGGGAGGATCATGGCGTATTCATCAATTGCCCACATGTCGTATGTATATATGGCGTTGGCTCTGGCGTGGGTTTTAGAGACTTCAGGCGTGAGACATGTAAATCTACTTGGAGTAGCAACGTCTCCTTTCTACCTCGCCGCGTTGGTAATTATACTAGAGGCCTTGACTACAGGCTTGGCCAAGGCCGGCGTCTTCGGCTATTTGACAACTCAGATGTCAGACGTCACTCCGCCGAGGAGAAGTGTCTTAAATGTTGTGAATATTTTCTCACTACTTGGATTACCGCCTCTCCTAGGCTTTTGGCCAAAGCTATTTCTTATACTACTAGCCTTCGCCCATCCCAATACGGCCACCGCCGCGTTTTTAGTAGGTTGGGTAGTGTTGAATAGCGTAATCGCCACGCCGTATTACTTAAGAGCTGTAAGAATCGTCGCAGAGGGGCCAGCCAAACTCGCCGACAATATAACTACGTCGTACACAGCGTTTGTCTCAACGGCCATGGGCATAGCCGTGCCCTTGATAGTATTTATGTTGTAACATGCCAGTAGAGAAGACTTTAGTCATTCTAAAACCTGACGCGGTGGCGAGAGGTCTAGTAGGCGAGATATTGTCGAGGTTTGAGAGAGCTGGGCTGGAGATAGTGGCTATGAAAATGGTTAGAGCCACTCCGAGACAAATAGAGGAGTTCTACCCATCTAGCGAAGAGTGGCTGAGGTCTGTGGGTAATAAGTTAATAAAGGCCTACGCCGAGCTAGGCGTAGACCCATCGTCTAAGCTCGGCACTTCAGACCCCGTCGAGATAGGGCTAAAGATAAAAAAGAGTTTAGTAGAGTACATGACGTCGGGGCCCATTGTCTTAATAGTACTAAAGGGCAATCGGGCGGTTGAAGTAGTGAGAAAATTAGTGGGGCCCACTGCTCCCCACGCCGCCCCACCCGGCACTATTAGAGGAGACTATTCAATAGATTCGCCAGACTTAGCCGCCGAGGAGGGGAGAGTGGTGTATAACTTAGTCCACGCCTCAGACAGCCCGGCGGAGGCCGAGCGAGAGATAAAGTTTTGGTTTTCGAAAGAGGAGATTCTAGACTAGTTTTAGACTATATACTAATAAGTTAAAGACTAGGCGGGGGAACTTTCTGATTTCTCTAGTTACAGGTAGTACCGCCAAGACGGGTCCCTCAAGATTTGTATTTAGTACTCTAGTTTCGATTTTTTTATTGCAAACTACTCCCTCTAGCAATCCATTGTTTATCTCCCCCTCGATTACATTTTCTAAATTTTCTAAAATAAAATTATCAATATTTATTCGGCGAATGTTAACTAAGAGTGAGCCATGTTTTGTCTTGAATAACCTGGCTCTGAATGGCGGCTCTATATTTGTAGGTAATTCCATCAGTCGAGTCTTTACAACACCACAGCGGGGAGGAGACAGAGCCACGTGGTAGAGGCCGGGCCTGGCCCCCCTGGTCAAGGCTACGATTTCCACGCTTTTGTACAAAAGCATATTTTTAAGGGATATCGAAAGTTCACCACGAGAAAAACGCAGTGAACTTTTGATTTACGCCGAGGACGACCTAGGATGGTAAAATTTATATTTAGTTCACTACGTAGATATATTAACTATCACTATGTTTTTAACTAGAAATCGAATTATACATATGGACTTGACTATAAGAATCAGCGGGGCTCAAGGAGAGGGTGTAGAATCTATGGGGAGGTTGCTGGCCTATACGTTCTCATCTCTTGGCTACTACGTCTTTGCATACCGTCAATACGCATCTATTATTAAGGGGAACCCGGCTATGTTTTATCAAATACGTATCTCAAGCCGTCGGATATATAGCCACGGAAATTGGCGTAGTTACGATATATTAGTGGCTCTAAATGAAAGAGCACTATCTACACATCGTAGCGGGGCTAAGTTAGTCATATCGGAGAAAGAAGTGCCGATGGTTGATATAGCTTTAAAACACGGCGACAGAATTATGAAAAATACAGCCGCAATTGGAGCGCTAGCAGCATTAATAGGCTTGGACCCCGAGTACTTAGCTAAACAGATAGAAAAGGAGTACGGCGATAAGGGGAGGGGGGGGATTGTCGAGTCTAATATAGCAGTGTTGTTCGATGCCTATAGGTATGTTCAGAGTAAACAAAGCCCCGTTACAGAGGTAAAGAAAATTAACACTCCAAGAGTAATAATGTCTGGAGCAGAGGCTTTAGCCATAGGCGCTGTGATGTCTGGAATGAAATTCTACGCGGCGTACCCTATGACTCCGGCCAGCCCCATACTTCACTGGCTGGCTGAGTGGGGGCCTAGATTCGGCGTGGCTGTTATACAGCCCGAGGACGAAATTGCGGCTATAAATATGGCAATTGGAGCTAGTTACGCAGGCGTCAGAGCAGCCACGGGCACTTCAGGTGGGGGGTTCGACTTAATGCATGAGGCGTTTGGCTTCGCCGCCATGGCCGAAGTCCCTATAGTGGTGTTTTTAGCCCAGAGAGGTGGCCCTAGCACCGGTCTCCCAACGGAGACTGAACAATCAGATTTAAACATGGCCCTGGCGCCGGCCCATGGGGAGTTTCCACATGTTGTAATTGCCCCTAGGTGGATAGAAGAGGGCCTCTACGCCTCCGCAAAGGCCTTCAACATAGCGGAGAAGTACCAACTCCCAGTTATTGTACTAGTAGATCTCTACTTTACGGAGTCTCTAGCCACAGTGGAGTTCGACTCAAGTAGGTTTAAAATTGAGCGGGGGGAACTACTCCAAGGGCCTTTGGTGTGGGAAGAGTATAAACGGTATAAAATCACGTTGAGCGGAGTCTCACCAAGGACGACGCCCGGAGTGGCCGGGGGTATGTACATAGCCACGAGTGATGAACACGACGAGAAAGGAGACGTCATTACAGATAGACACGTGCCAGAGATAAGGAGACAGATGCATAGCAAGAGATTGAAAAAATTAGAGAAAGTAGTGGAGGAACTAGAGCCCCCCTTTTTGAAAGACGGGGCTGACGCCTACGCAGTGGCTTGGGGCTCCACTGCTATGCCTCTTCTAGACTACGCCTTGGAGAGAGACGTCGGATTGGCTCTCTTTAGTGACGTATACCCCCTGCGGCTGGGGGCGTGGGTAGAGAAATTAAACTCCGCCAAGCGCGTCGCCGTCTTTGAGATAAACTACATGGGGCAGTTTGCGAACTACCTCAAGTCAAAGGGGGTTAGAGTCGACGAGAGTGTAAAAAAGTGGTGGGGAGAGCCCTTTAGTGTAGACGAGTTGAGAGAGTGGCTATGACCACGTCTTTGAACTACGCCGTGAATAGACCCCCAATTTGGTGCCCAGGCTGTGGAGACTACGGCATACTAGAGGCCTTGAGGAGAGCCCTCGCTGAGTTGAGACTACCAAATGAAGAGGTAGTGTTGGTGTCGGGCATTGGCTGTAGTTCACAACTTCCACACTTTGTGAAGACTTACGGAATCCACGGCATACATGGAAGAGCTATTCCCTTAGCTACTGGCGTCAAAGTGGTGAATCCAAAACTAAGAGTGATTGTGGTGGGCGGGGACGGAGATGGATATGGAATTGGGCTAAATCACATGGTACACGCGGCGAGGCGCAACGTGGGGATTGTATACATCGTGTCTAATAACCAAGTCTACGGCCTCACCACCGGCCAGACTTCTCCAACGACGCTAAAGGGGACGAAGACAGAGACTGCACCACAGGGCTCTGTTGAAAGACCTATAAACCCCCTTGTCATCGCCCAGTCGGCGGGGGCCACGTTTGTTGCTAGAGGATTTAGTGGCGAAGTGCCGCATCTAGCGTCTGTATTAAAAAATGCATTACTACACAGAGGGTTTGCGTTAGTCGACGTGCTTAGCCCATGTGTTACATTTAATAAAGTGAATACTTACGAATGGTTTAGGTCTAGGATCTATAAATTAGAAGATATTGGACACGACCCCTCTGACTACTTCGCCGCGTATAGAAAAGCTCTAGAGTGGCCTTCTGAGGACCCATCTGGTGGGATACCCATAGGGATTTTCTATAGAGTGGAGAACAAGCCGTCTTTTGAAGAAGAGATTATTAAACTACTGGGCACATCCCCAGCGGAGGCCCCCCTCCAGCCAGATCTATTGGAGGTTTTAAAAACGCAGTTCTGACTTTTCTAGAGGCTCTGGGCTGTGTTCAACTCTAAGTTTTTCTCTATCTACATAAAACACATAGTCATAGCCTAGAACGTCTGGGGGCTTTGTGTAAATATCTACCCACACAGCTTTATTATGTCTAAACCTACGAGCCCACTGAGTCAAATACTCTGCGTCTAGCGTGATGATATACTTAGCTAAAGTTCTCTCTAGGTAGTGTTCAATCTTTAGGTGTTCAAACGGAGACACAAGTTTAGCCTTTGCTTTTTTAAAGAACTCGAGTTGATAAGGCTTGTGTACATATACAACGGCGTTTGGCGTATCTACAACAGCCGCTGAGATTTTTTGATACGGTCCATAGACTGCTATCTGAGTCCCCAGCGCGACTCTAGGTAGGAGTAGAGACAACAGTCCAGGCGGCACCGTTTGTTGAACTTCATATTCCACTCCGGGCTCTGTCGACACCACCACTGGTCCAGTGGGCAGTATGGCAAGGTAATAAATAGGTCTAGCTATTTCTAAACCTCTTGCTTTGACTATGGTGATTTTTCGAACTACAGCGTATTTTTTATATCTAGCGTCTAGTTTTATAATTACGTCTGCTATGTCGCCTAGCGGGTTGTAATGCGTCTCTATGCCTACCACTGCGTGGAAGCCCAATCTAGTTAACGCATCTGCAGACGCTCTGTCGAAGACAATAGCCTCGATCCCATCTATGATAAATACCTCTGCCCTCTCTCTATACCCGAGGTCAACCACTTGGTTAAACAACGTCTCTCTATACTGTGGCATATATGGGTAGTCAAAAACTGCAATACTTTCAGGTCTCCAACCAAAGCTTTTCCACATGGCATAAAGTGTGTCTTTACTTTCATTAAATGATACCCAAACAACTTTTTTGCCCTCTTTTACAAAATCAAAAGCAACTTTAGAAACGAACAATGTTTTACCTGCCCCACTCTTTCCATAGACAAAAGTAATTCTTTCTTCAAATATTCTTCTTAAATCCACATGGTAAACTTTATATCATTTTTAAAAAATTACGGTTTATAGTTATTATAGCTACACAACATTACTATCGTGTATAGTAAAATGGCTGAGAACATAGTTAAACTGGTGGGGCGTATAGACCGTGTCTTGGCTGGGCGGCGTTATGAAGTAATCATAGTTGACGACAATAGTGTAGATGGGACGGCTGAGGTGGCTGAGGAGCTGGCCAGGTGGTACCCTGTGCGGGCGATGAAGAGGCGTAGTCGGCTGGGGCTTTCTAGCGCTGTGGTGGAGGGGGCTAGGTTTGTACAGTTTGACATCGTGGCGGTTATAGACGCCGATTTACAACAAGTGTGGTGAAGTGGCCAGTGGCTAGGAGGTTGATTTCTAAAGGCGCGGCTTTACTATTTCGTCAATAGAAAGTGGACTTTTGCAGGGAGGCAGATCCCCCTCCTAAGAGGCTGAGCTAGATGCCGCCTCGCCGTCTCAGTAGGCGCGTTAACTAACTACGCCACGACCCTCTCCCTAGCCCTACTTGGCGTCTGGATATACTTAGCATATCTACTCGGCGCGGTGGCGGGTTATTTATCTAACATCCGAAGTCTTTGTATTTAAAAAAGCTAGGCGTTTCTATATAAATATGTGGTATTTTAGATTTTGTGAAAATTTTACTACTTGGGTGCGGCCATATAGGCAGTTACGTACATTATGTCTTATCTACAAGACACGAAGTTGTAGTGATAGACAAAGCTGGGCGTTGTCCAAATACACTGACTCAAGACGCGTTAGAGACCCAATTCGGCGGATACGACTTAGTGATAAACACACTCCCCGGCGCAGTGGCGTATAAAGCCTCAATGAGAGCTCTACAAGCCGGCGTAGATACAATAGACGTGTCTTACTACCCAGAGGACCCAATGACGCTCCATGAAGTGGCGAAAGGGGCAAAAGCTCGCTATATCCCAGACGCAGGTGTGGCGCCAGGTTTAAGTAATATACTGGCTGGGAGAATTGTGTCAGATCTAGGCCACGTAGACGAGTTGGGGATATACGTAGGTGGGATTCCTGAGAGGCCAGTGGGGCCTCTGGGCTACTCCATTACATGGAGCCCAAGCGACTTAATTGAAGAGTATACAAGACCTGCGCGGGTGGTGAAAAATAGAGAATTGACGTCGGTGGACCCCCTCTCTGAGGTGGAGTTGATTCAGTCCCCCCTGGGGACGTTGGAGGCTTTTTACACCGATGGGCTTAGGACTTTAATACAGACTCTGCGGGATAGAGTTGACACAATGTACGAAAAAACTCTTAGATGGCCTGGCCACGTGGAGAAAATTAGACTATTGAGAGAGCTTGGGTTTATGTCTGAAGAGGGGGATCCGCCCCCTAGATTAATCACTGCGTCTATTCTGTCTAAATTAAAATTCGACGTGCCAGACGTAGTATATATGAAAGTAGTGGGCGCCGGTGGGGATAAAAAAATACAATATGAAGCAATAGTAAAACCACGAGGAAAGTGGACTGCGATGCAGATAGCCACTGGTAGTGTCGCCGCCTCGATGCTCTATGTAATAAATGATCTAGACCCTGGAGTCACTACGCCGGAACAAATAGGCATGTCTAATAGATTATTTCCCAGAGTCATCACCTCTATTAAACAACACGGCGTGGATATATTCTTAGAGTTAGTAGAGAGAAAGACATTATGACCGGCTTGCCAGACTACTTAAGAAGACCGGTGAGGGGAATGCGCGACTGGCTCCCACAACAATTCTACGCCTTGAAAAAAATAGAAGAGATTTTGTCAAACGTAGCCGAGTCTTTTGGCTATAGGAGAGTGGAAACCCCCGTGGTGGAGCACTTCGAAGTGTTGTCTCTAAAAGCTGGACAAGACGTAATAAATGAGATATATTATTTCAAAGACAAGGGAGGGAGAGACCTAGGCCTTCGTTTCGACATGACTGTCCCACTGGCTAGAGTAGTGTCGTATCATCTAGACGCCCCGAGGCCAATACGTTGGTACTATTTCACAAAAGTTTTTAGATACGACGAGCCTCAACATGGGAGGTACCGCGAGTTTTATCAATTTGGAGTGGAGTTGATAGGTTCTCAGTCCCCCCGGGCAGATGCAGAAGTTTTACAACTATTCGCTCAATGTCTAGAGGAGGCAGGTCTCCACGTGTTTGACATAAAGCTAAACGACAGAAGAGTAGTAGACGCCTATTTAAACTCTATAGGCGCCGCCGAGAATAGACATGCTGTATACAGAGCCTTAGATAAAAAACTGAAGCTGCCGAGAGAGGAGGTTGTGTCGTTAATGGTAAACAGCGGCGTGTCTAAAGAAGTCGCCGAGAAGATATACGACGACACAGTTGAGACAACACTGGAAGAGGCGGTTTTAAAAATAGAGAAAATTGACAGTGCGCTTGGGACATTCTATAGAAAACTTCTTAACTATTTAAGAGACGTCGACTTAAGTAAATTTAAATTCGATATGTCTATAGTGAGGGGGCTCGACTATTACACAGGCATGGTCTTTGAGGCCTTTGCCGGCGATTATAAACTAGCAGTGGGGGGCGGTGGGCGATACGACGACTTATTAGAGCAGTACAGTGGAGTAAAAATCCCAGCGCTTGGCTTCGCCATTGGAGTAGAGCGTTTGATGGAGACGCTTAGTCTACAAGAAGTAGAAAGGCCCTTGGACTACTATATATACATCTTTGACGACGATGCATATCACTACGCCTACACTATAGCTAAGAAACTACGTAAGTTGGGACACAGCGTCGTTATTGAACTAGGGGATAAACACATCAAAGAAGCTTTTGAATATATGTTAAAGATAGGGACCAAGAAGTTAATAATAATTGGAAAGAGAGAACTAGAGAGGGGTGTTGTGAAAGTAAAAGATCTAGAGAGACGTGAAGAAATAGAGATGTCTCTATCGGAGTTAATCTCTTAAAATCTGTGTGCCGGCGGCCCCCGTAAAAACTTGATAACCCTCTTCTAAAGCCCCAATGGCAGCTCTCCCATTTGTATTTTGTATATAATACACAACGGCCTCTACCTTCGGCCCCATAGAGCCAGGTGGGAACTGTCCCTCTTCTAGATATCTCAAAAGCTCATTCACAGTGGCTCTCGTAAGTTTTCTCTGAGTGGGCCTCCCATAGTCTAAGTAGACTCCGTCTACGTCTGTGAGGATTAAAAAGACGTCGGCTTGTATCTCCACAGCTAACAACGCAGAGGTCAAGTCTTTGTCCACCACTCCCTCTACTCCTACGCCGTTACACAACGGAATGCCCCCGCCGCCCCCCGCCACGACTACATAGCCGCTCTCTAATAGGTCTTTGACAACTTTCACATCTATAATTTTCAAAGGCCGGGGCGACGGCACTACTCGACGCCACCCCCCTCTGGGGTCTTGTCTAAACCGCCAGCCGTAGGCCGTGGCGAGTTTTTTTACTTCTTCTTCGCCATATACGACGCCTATTGGTTTAGTGGGCTCTGAAAATCTGCAGTCTACCTCAACTCTCGTCACCACGGCCGCTGACATGCCCCACCCTAGATATTTGTCTATGGACAAGGTTAGGAAATAGCCGAGGATGCCTTGAGTCGCCGCGGTCAACGCATCGAGTTTAAATACGCCGCCTTCTCTCTGCAACTCAGCTAAATACCCCACTTGAGGCCCGTTGCCGTGTGTTACAACTACTTGATGCCCCTCTTTTGCAATAGTAGCAATTACCCCAGCCGCTATTTCGATATTTTTTAAATGAGTATCTTGACTCAACGGCTCGCCAGGTTTATTAAAGGCGTTCCCACCCAACGCTATTACAACTCTCACTATGTTGTTAACATTATAGTTAATAAAATATTACGTCGAAATCAGCAGAAATTCATATGTATCATAAATCAATGCCGGGGTTGGCTCATCACGCGTAGTGTGGAGTTTGTTGCTGCTGCGGCTGCACTGGGAGGGGAGGCGGGAACCCCAACTCTCTCATTATTAACGCCGCCTCGAATATAGCCGCTTGCATAATAGGCCCGGCCACTTGCGGCGGGAGGTTTTTCACATCGACTTCGCCTTGTACGGCGGCTACTCCTCTAATAGTGACAGTGACTACGCTGGGGACTGAAGATATACTTATTGTAAAGGGTATCTCCACCACTCCGCCTCTCTTCACAGAGCGCTCTCCCTCAATCATTACTTGCATATTCATTTGTAGTTGAGCCCCCGCGGGGGGGACTCCCAGTCTCTCTGCGTGTATATAATCAAACCTTATGCCAGCCACGCTCATACCAGTTGGTCAATATCTAGATATAAAACGTTATCTCCCGCGTCTATATTCTGGACATTTCTTAACAATTTTTTTACTCCAGACGAGGCCTAGTTCAAACAACACTGTAAATGGTATAAACGTCAGTATGGTACTGATTAACGTAGTGTCTGGAGTAATAAACGCTATTAATATCAAAGCTGCGGCGTACACCAACGGCCTGTACTCAGCTAAAGTCCAGGGGTTGATTAGACATATCTCTGACAAAATCGCCAACACAATAGGAGTTTGAAAAATCACCCCAGTCCAAAACGCCAATTGAACCCACGTAGAGACTACAGACGCCACGCTGAAGATTTGTTCAACGCCGAGGATTTGTGAAAAATTTGCAATAAATCGGAATAGTACGGGAAATATTACGTATATACCAAATAAGTTGCCTAAGTAAAACAACGCGAGTGCGGCTCCCATATATTTCCTCACTGCCTTTTCCTCATGTGGATACAGCGCTGGCTGTATATACTTCCACATTTCGTATACAAAAAGGGGGAAGACTATCATGGCAGTTAGATATACTGCGGCGTACACTACAGCGGCTAGCGGGTTCCAGACTTCGCCAGCTATAAGCGCAATACGTATATTACCTGTGCTGTTTAACTCTCCTATTACGGGATTGAGAGCTTGGTAAAACGCCCAATAGGCAAGGGGTCTGTACTCCCCCGTGACGAAAAAAGACTGGACTACAGAAAGCACGCCGCCCCCGCCCAAGTCTGGCGCGGGAATCCACATTAAAATAAAAACCACTACGAAGGCGATAACTACCTTTTTTAACCTAGACCCCAACTCTGCAAGGTGTTCCCAAAGAGGCATCTCTTTGTCGCGAGGCGGTTTATCACCCACATAATCTACACCCGATCGATCTTAAATCTTTATAGACTAAAA
Organism: Pyrobaculum sp.; assembly: GCA_038832545.1. GTDB lineage: Archaea > Thermoproteota > Thermoprotei > Thermoproteales > Thermoproteaceae > Pyrobaculum. The sequence continues at coordinate 8,490 of JAWBJM010000008.1, read as the reverse complement.
GTTTATATAGTGAGATAGACTTTATTCATATGTATCTACTCATCGGGGGTCAGGAGTGGATTGTGATATTAATTGCATTGATAATTATCTTAATATGGGGGCCTTCTAAACTGCCGTCATTGGCTAGGAGTATGGGAGAGGCTATTAGAGAATTTAGAAAAGCCTCTTCTGGTCTTGAAGAAGATAGACGATATGAAAAGAAAGAGGAGATAGACCAAAAGTTGTTAGAGACTGCGAAATCGTTAGGGATTTCCACAGAGGGTAAGACGAAAGAACAGATACTAGACGAGATAAATAGAAAAATTGCAGAGTTGAAAAATAAATAGTCAGCCCGTCGTCAGTTCTTCAAATATCTGTCGTCTAGTTATTCATCACTGTGATCACTACGCCTAGACTCACTAACGTAGCGCCTAATATGTGTTTTGGAGATATAGACTCTTTATTAATCGCTCTGTCTAAAATTTGAGATAAGATGGGGGTGAGCGACGTGGCCACTACAGTGGCCGCCACTCCGACCAAGGCCATGGATTGTATAAATGCTATAGATCCTATCGCCAATCCCACTACTCCCGAGGCCGTTGCGTAGAGTACACCACCAGTTGTAAATACTCTAAAGTTTGTAAATGGTAAGAAAAGTGGAATTAAGGCGGCTGATCTAATCACTGCGATTGTGTACGGCGACGCCTCTTTAGAGACTAATCCCAATAACGCCGAAGCAGCTCCCCAACTTATTGACGCCACGGCGCCGTATAGAACTCCCCCTTTGTTAATTCTCCCGCCGAGGGCTATTGATATACCGCCAAAAGCTAAGGCGGCTCCTATTAATGTATATGTCGTTGGGGACTCCAGCCCAATGGCTGAAGTGAATATCTGTGTAGTGAATATATACGTATATCCAATAGTTACCGCCGTTGCAACTCCGCTTTGTTTAATTGCTTTAAAATAGGCGTAGTCTCCAAGACCTGGGCCGAGTATTGCAGAGGCAGCTGCTATTGCCGCAACTTCTAGATCAAATTTATAATTTGTAAATGGCAGTAGTATAGCCAATGCCGTTATATTTCTAATCGTGACTAAGGCAGTAGGCGAGACGCCTCTCAACGTAGCTGCTCTAACAAGTGGGGCGTTTATTGAAAAAGCTAAAGTGGCGACTAAAGCTGCGGCTATTCCATACATCAAATAGACCCCCCGTTTTGTCTATATCTATCTAACAGCTCCCTAATGGCGGCCCTTATGGCCTCACTCCTGTTTTGGTAGAGACCCAGTCGTACTAACTCATCAATATTCTCCACGTATGAACGGGGGACGTGAAATGAAATAAGCACCATCTTCTCTCTAAGCCTTTCCATGCACCCACCTGAAATTCCATTTTTTATACATTGCGGAGTTTGTAAGCCCCCCAGTCATGTCTCTCAGCCACTGTACACGGGTCGAACTGCCTCTGTGTAAAATTTTCTATTCTATATTCGTCTTCTATCTCCACGCCAGTAATCAACGACGTCAAACGCTCGGCTAAAGCCGGCCCTAGCATAGAGCCGTAGCCGTCTAGACCTCCCAATATGTATAAATTCTCTACGTCGGGGTGTCTCCCGTATACTGGACCGCCGTGTGGCCCCATCTCGCAGCGGCCAGATTTTACATATAGCGGATATACAAAACTCACCCTCTCTTTAATTAAGTTTGTGATTTTTTTCACATATCCACTCGGCACTCCGCTGCCGTAATTTCCACATCCGTTGCCAGCTATGTAAAACGGCGGAGTGGCCGGCCTGCCGTACCACCCTAGTACGTAATCTCCAATACTAAGACTCCACAGCCGTCTAGGCGCTATATACAAAACGGCATGGCATTCATATGGCCTTAGCGGAAGCCATAAGCCGGCTTCTTCCGCCAGTTGACTATTTCTATACCCAGCCGCCAGCACTACTATATCTCCCTCGACTCTCCTCCCCTTAACTACTACGTAGGCCTTGCCGTCTCTTAGCTTCAATACGCCGTAGTCCTCTCTAAACCCCAACTCTCTCCTTAGGCTTTTGACTAATTTTCTCACTGGGACGAGGTAGTCTTTAGAGACTACAATAATTTCGTCGGGGGTAGTTCTGACGCCCTCGAAACTATCTACGACTTCGTACTGTATACTAGACAACGGAGTTAAGTCGACCCACCTCGGCAGTATGTCTATAGACAACACCTCCCGAACTGAGACAAACTCTCTATAGATTTCTAAACTCCTCTTCGCCAACTCTATGTCAGATTCATGCGGTATAGATAAAGTCACCACAAGCGACGTAAGGGGGTACTCCACCTCGCCTCCGATTCCAACTACTTCAAAACCGGCTCTTTTGAGGAAATATCCTATAAACACGCCGGCTACGCCGCCACCCAACACTACGGCTTTCACACACCGGTGTAATTACAATTTTAAAAACTTCAAGCCCGGATAAATTTTTTAGATGTCTCTGTAGTTATATACATTGATGAAGGCAGGTGTGTGGCGAAGATGAGCGGTGGTGACAAAACTGACTACTTACAGAGCCCCTTGTGGATAAATAGATTTTTCTCCGCCTCTTCTCCAATAGTGCTCTCTGGGCCGTGTCCCGGGTAGACTACGTAGTCTCCGGGCAGTTGGTATAGTCTACACACAGATTCAACCAAGGCGTTCCAGTCCCCCAGGGGGAGATCTACGCGGCCGACTGACCTGTAGAACAAGACGTCGCCAGTTAATACATAGCCCTGTCCAATTAGCGACACAGAGCCGGGAGTGTGTCCAGGCGTGGGCACGACGTTTAGTTTCCATATCTTACCGCCAAGAGGCGTGGGGGGAGGAATCTGGGGGATGTGGAACCCCCAGCGAGGCGCCATGGAGTTAATGACGTAGTAGTGTTCCCAATCTTTAGAACTAGCGTAAAAAGACGTGTTGAATATCTCTACTAACTCAGCCGCTGTATATACGTGGTCGAAGTGTAGATGAGTAGCCACCACGGCGGCAACTGACCTACGGCCCACGGCTTTTAAGATTTTGTCTAAGTCGCCGCCTGGGTCCACTATAATACATTCGTCGAATTCACACAATACATATGTATTTGTTAAAAGAGGGCCTGTCACAACTCTTATGATTTCCACAAACGTTTTTAAATAGAATTTAAATAAGCCTTTATGAAAGTTATCCTCTTGACTTTGTTTGTTCTATACCTCTCTGCGCTGCAGATTGGGCCGTTGAGTTTTACAGAAGTTACGTCTCAAATAGATTTACACAATGCCCTAAGAGAAGGGCCAGTGTTAGTATTTATACACTCTCCCACTTGTCCAGCTTGTCAATACATGATCTCTCAAGTATTTACAAAAGACGAAGTGGCGGCGGCGCTTTCTGGAGTTAATCTACTATCAATCGACTTGTCTAAATATCGAATAACCAGTCTAGAGGTGTTTATAGATGGACAAGTATACATCTACTACGGCGGCCTCAGAACCGAGAGGGGGTCTGGTAGAATAAACCTACCCATCGTTGGCACTCCTACAGTGGTGATGGGCTATGTGAAAAATGGCTCTATACACCCAGTCGTAGTTCTAGTAGGGGCCGTCGACCCCAATAAGTTTTTAGAACTGTTAAGACTTGCCTATGGTTTACAGTCAGGCGAGTCGGCGCATATTGACACGTCTCCTTCCTTCATTCTACAATTGTTAATATCATTCGCCGCGGGTGTTGTGAGTGTGTTTTCTCCATGTGTCCTACCTGTGGTGACAATCGCAGCCACTACTTTGTTAGCAAAGAGGAGTCTAGTTCTTGTGTTAATTGGCATGGTGGCGTCTTACGCAGTTTTAGCTACTGTACTGTCTACGGCAGCCGCGGCGGCTAGCGGGGCGTTGGCTGTGTTATACGGACTGGGGGGCACGTTATTGACAGTCATGGGCGCCTTCCTACTCTCCGAGAGATTAAACAGAACGTTTGTCAGTAGTGTGTCGAAACTACAGACGGCTGCTCATAAATTTTCGAAAAGACATAGCGGCGCCCTTGGGGACTTGGCGCTGGGGGCCTCTCTAGGCGCAGTGTGGACGCCGTGTGTAGCTCCAATATTTGGCGCGGTGGCTGTGGCTAATATAGTCATATCTACGCTAAGGGGAGACCTCTTGGCGGTATTCTTAACCACATTGGCATACGCCGCAGGCCTTGCAGTTGTTGTCTACATAGTGATAACAGCCGCGAGGAAGAAGATGCATAAATTCGGCGTGGGGAAGTGGGGGGCGTTAGGGAGGAGGATAGAGTATATAGTGGGCGTATTGTCTATTGTGCTTGGTGTTTTATTGATAGGCGAGGCCCTCGGCCTCGGCACGTTTTCAAAAATCTTCGCCGTGTGATGAATTGTCCCTATTGGGTAGAGCCCAGGCTGGCGGGCTCTTGTATGCCAAAGAGAGAAGACGTTGAGAATTGGAGCCGCATTGGGATAAACACAGTGGTGACGCTGGCAGAGGCGTGGGAGTTGGAGTACTACGGCGGATGGGGCCTCTACGAGTTTCAACAGACGCTTTTACAAAAGAATATAAAGTGGATACACTGGCCCACTCCCGACGGCCGCCCCCCCAGGGGGCTAGATGAGTTAGTGGAGTTGATAAAGAGAGAGGTGGCCAGAGGCCCAGTGTTGGTGCACTGTGTCGGCGGCATTGGGAGGACTCCCACAGTTCTAGCGGCGTATTTAATTTCTAAATGTCTAAAGACTGAAGACGCCATTAGGAGAGTAGAGGAGGCGAACCCAGCCACTTCATTAACAGAGGAACAGTACTACGCCCTTTTAGAAATAGAGGCTATTTTTAAAAAAGTCTGTCGGGGCTAACTCTCCTCTTCGTATGTCTTCGCTATTGCTAACAACACATCTTCATCTCTCGCGGCGAGCTGTAGCCCAGTGGGTAGTCCAGAAGCCGGCGCCGGTACAGAGATGGCTGGGTGTCCACTTAAATTAAACAATTCAGTATAGGCTACGAGCTTCGGCCTTATATCTACAGAGTCTGCCTCTTCAATAGGCACAGCCTCTATGGCAGTAGTGGGAGTCACCACTACGTCATATTTTTTAAATAATGTATTAAACAGACGGACTGCCTCTTCTTTCACTTTCTTCGCAGTTATATAGGCCACTGCGGGGAGAGCCGCGCCTGTGCTTAACAACGTGGCGACGTCTCTGCCCATGTGGTCAACTGCCCCTCTTAAAATATCGTAGTAATTCGCCGCAGCCTCTGTCAATAAAATCGCCGCTCTAGCCGCTGCGAATTTACTACTTTCAATAAACACCTCGTCTCTGACGCCGCCTATGGCCTCTAATATATTCACAGCCCTCCAGAAAGTCTTCTCTACGTAGTGGCTGTTCTCAACTATGCCTAACAAAACTGTAAATCTGAACCTCTTGGGGGCTACTAACTCCACGGGCCCCCACCCCGCCGCCGATAGTATTTTGACTAAATCCGCCACTGTCTTTGTAATAAAGCCCACGTGGTCTAGAGACTGGGCGAGGGGGTAGATCCCATCCATTGGGATTTTCCCATAGGGCGGTTTGTAGCCAACTACGCCGCATAGAGCCGCGGGTATTCTTACAGAGCCGCCTGTGTCTGTGCCTATGCCTAAGTCCGCAACGCCTATTGCCACAGCTCCGGCGCTGCCTCCACTTGAGCCGCCTGTTATTCTATTCGGGTCGTGGGGATTTCTCGTAGGGCCGAAGTGGGGGTTTATGTTAGTGACGCCTAGAGCCAACTCGTGCATATTAGTCTTACCGATCACCACAGCCCCCTCGGCCACGAGTCTCCTAACCACAGGGGCAGTTCTATCTGCAATCCTCCGCATATAGGGCGCGCCGTTTGTTATAGGCATGCCCGCCACTTCGATATTGTCTTTGACAGCCACTGTTAATCCACAGAGTTGGCCACACCTCCCGGATTTTTCTAAAACCTCCCACTCAGCCTTCGCCTGTGTGTTAATGTAGAGGAAGTAGTTCAAGTGGGAGTGCCTCTTAGCCTCTTCAACCCTCTTCTCTATCATAGAAGCTGGAGCCCCCTCAAGATTTTCTCCACCTGAGTCTTGACTTGCGCCACGTCTGGGGGGGAAATTTTTAAAGTTTTTAAAAGCTGGTCTACGTAGTCCATATTTTTAACTGGCTGGGGTTTATTTACTCTTCTACTCTACATGTAGTGGCGTAGAACAACTTCTCAGTGATCCAATTGGCTTGCGACCCCACGTAGTCTACTTTTTTCCTAAGGTCGTAGTCTCTTGGCTCTAGGGCCAGTAGGTCGAGATATAGCTTCTCTACAGCCTCTTTTAGACGACGCGCCGTGTCTACGTCCCCCCTTAGAAGACTCTCAGTGGCTGCCCTGCCCAACTCTCCAGCTATTTCAGACACGCCCATGAGGTATGTATATACATCTACGCCCAACTCCCCCCTCGTGGGGAGAGATCCATCTTTTAAAAATCTATAGAGCGCGACGGCCTCTACGTACTCTTGTAGGCCGGTTACGGCGCTGCCGTAGAACATCGGCCACTCTTTAATCAACGCCTTAAGCCTCTCTACTACTGCCTCTAGCTCGGCTAGAGACTTTGCAGCAGTTTCGAAATCTCTCCTAATGGCTGAATAAACTACAGATTTTGAAAGCCTCGCCGCTTTTATAGAAGTTTGTATAATTTCGTCTTTGATATTTTCATAGCGTCGTAACTCTCCATATAGTATTTCTGTATTTATCACAACGAACGGTTAGATATACTATTTAAATTAACCACGTAAGTAGTATGAGTGGAAATAGTGCAAGTATTGGAAATGGCAGTGCGGGTCCGTACCCCCAGCGTTTTAAAAACACCTCTACAGTAAGAACAAATCCTAGATAGATCAAAAACGCACCTACGCCGAGTAAAAAAATAGCCAACTCTAAGCCAAGTCGGAGATTATTAATGAAAATATATGAAAGAGCCATGGCGTAGACGACAAAATCTCCCACGCCGAGTGACAACGTCTTTAATCTCACGACAAAGCCAAATAGCGGCGTGTCCCCTCTCTTAACATCGACATCTTTATTCACCACACTTTCTTTTGATTTCTTTATAAGTTTTCCAAGAAGTCCGCGGCTCACCATTATATAGTCGTATATAGGCAGTGCCACTAATAACATCACTATAGTCATCTCGGGGAGAAGTGAGACGAACATAACGCCGGCCAATGAACCAATGAAACCGAGGATTATGTCCCCCCTTCTCTTATAGACTAGGTAAACCACAGCGCCTCCGATTAAAAAAGACGCCGGCATAAGAACTACGGCGATAGTCTCGTTTAAGAGCCCGCTTAAATAGTACAAAATTGTATAAAACAGTATAACTCCAACACTAATTAAATACCAAACTGTGTATAGAAATATATTCAATATCCGTCGCTTAGAGAACAATAGATATATTAAGACAGTGGCTATAAGTAGAAGTGTGAAAAAGACAACTAAGTTATACAACGTCGACTCTATGTCTTCTGATTTTACATAAGGACCGGCGCCCATTGGGATATACTGTATTGACTTCTCTATTAAAAACGGCACGCCGCCTATTAACACAGCTGCTACAACTATTAAGATGGCGATAACCACCACATCTCTTGGCTGAGCTTTAACTATATATATTTATTCGGCGCTACGCAAAAATTTTTTAAAAGGATACCTACGCCGTTGTGACAACTCTAGCGGAAAAACTAGGGCCGGCGGTGTATAAATTACGGGTAATTGGGATAGAGCCTCACTACCCCGTGGCGCTTTTAATTCCAAAAATCTTTACCATCGCCCCTAGACTTATTAAAAAACTAGCAGATGCGTCTTAACAGTGATGAGGAACTCGGGTCTACGGAATGTGAAGAGGACATAGGCCGCTGAGTCTATCTTTTCAACAAGGCGGCGACTAACTCTACGCCGACCCTCGGCCTCTTCGCCAATAAAATAAATAGAGTCTTTGGAGTTAGATTTTCCTCTATGTAGTCTCTTAACACTGCGTCGTCTACCAACTCTACGAGTTGACGACCCTTTGTAGAGAGACGTTGTGCTAATTCAAGTATACGTTTTTGAAACTCTATCTGTCGAATAATGTTTTGTATCTTCTTTCTATAGGCCACAAGTGGGTTTCTACTACTTAACGCCTCTGCGAGAGCTATGGCGGAGAGAACGCCGGGCCTTATCCCCTCGCCGGTTAGTGGATAGACTAGCCCCGCCGCCTCTCCTATTCTAAACCCCTCGCCGTCGTGTAGAATAATCCTCGGCTTAATTGTAAACGGAGCCCCCCTCACGTCAATTATTCTCCCGCCGCCTAGCCACTTCTCTACAAAAGTCTGCACTAAGGGGAGGGGGTTCTCCACTTGGATAAAGCCGCCCCCCACGTTGTACACGTCGCCGTGGGGGAAGACCCAGTAGAACCCCACTAAACGTGTTCAAAATTAGTTTCAGCTTCCAGCCTTCTTAGTGTTTCTTCAATAAATCTACGAACCTCCTCAG
>JAWBJM010000007.1:0-38232 GCA_038832545.1 Pyrobaculum sp. | reverse complement strand
AGTAAAAAACTTCTAAAATCTTTAAAATTATTAAATATAAATATTTTAGAGACTATAAATGAAGATAAAACTGAGAGATTTATAGTAATTTATCAAAAGAGAGATATTAAAAAATTTTTGAAAATTGTAAAACCCGTAGTGGAAAACCCTATATTAGCAGAGGCCTTGGGGCTATGCAGACGGAGTATATTGTAGAGGTGTTGAACTACGTCGGCATTGTAGCTTTTGCGATATCGGGTGCGTTGAAAGCAGGTGAGAAAAACATGGACTTGCTGGGCTTTGTTACTCTCGGCTTCTCCACAGCCTTGGCGGGAGGTATCATTAGAGATATTTTACTAGGCAGAGTGCCTCCAGTGAATTTAGTATACCTGCCTTATCCCCTTACGGCTATTTTGGCGTCGTTGTTTACATTTGTCTTATACCCACGAGTTCGTAAGTATAGAGATATAGTCCTCTACCCTGACGCCGTGGGGCTGGGGGCTTTTGCAGCAATAGGCGCAGACATCACTACTGCTCAATGCCAAAGACTTGGCATCGAGAGCTGTTGGCTATTGGTAATTATGTTATCTTCTCTAACGGCCGCCGGTGGCGGCGTAGTTAGAGATATACTCGCGGGGGAGGTACCTCAGATTCTTAAAAGAGAAATATACGCCACGGCGGCAGCGGCGGGAGGCTTGGTGTATTTATTAACGCTACCGCTGGGAAGAGAAGCCGCTATGTTAGCCACAATCTCGGCTGTGACTATTACGAGAGTTCTCTCTCTCCAGAGGGGATGGGAGTTACCAAAGGCCCGTCAATGAGATACAGTCTAGTCGTATTTTTCTATGTATTACACATAAGTCACCTGGAGATGGAGCGCCCTCTGTGACGATTTTGTAGTTGTCTAAATACGCTTTGTACAATGGATGGAGAGGTTCTCTACTCGACATGGGGATTATACACATAGTCTCTCCATCGTACACAACAGGGCCGTTGTTATTCCTAGAGATATAAAGCACCAAGTCTCCTCGCTTGAGTTCATAAATTACGCCTTTAGGCGGCGGGGGCGGCGGCGCATCTCTTATAGCAACGCGACTCAAAACCACGAGGCCTAAGTCGCATGTAGTGACCCCAAGCCCAAGTTTTAACACACGTTGAATTGCTAATATGTCTAATTCAGTGGCCTGTGGCAGAATCTCAAGGATTTTAAAAGCTAGTTCTTTTCTATTTAATAAACCTCTCTCCATTTGTTTTATATAGGCGTATATAGCTTCTATAATTTTCAAAGTGCCAAATTTAGACCAGCCTCTGACTGCGTACTCTAATGCTTGTGGCCATTTTGTCAATACGACAGCTGAGGTTAAGTATTCAGGTTTTTCAAAGTCTTGTGGATTTGTCAAAGGTCCGTAGTGATCTGGGTGGTCCACCCAGCCCAACACGTCAATTTTTGAGTAAAGATATTTAAACAGAAAGTAACCCCTATACGTGGCCCCTCGTTTCTTTGTATACCCAGGGTATAAAACTCTAGACGACGAGCCTAAAATTAGACAGTTGATTTATAAAGGCTTGAAAGAGATAGAGACAGAAATTAGAAAGAGAATGCTAAGCTCAGACAACGTTGAAGAGTTAGGCAGGGCTTTAAAAGCTATAAATATGATAGCTGTTAAGATAAAGTCTACTAGTGGTAAGCCTACTTCGAGAAAAGATATTGAACAGATAGACGCAGTGATTTTCGATAAATTAAACACTATACTGTCTCTACTGGCGAATAAAGACTACGGCTCTCTACTGTCTGTAATTTCAGAACTTGAGAAATTAGTGACACGCCGAAATTCAATCTTTTCCTAATGGTCTGTCTCGAGCCTTTTGCGCCAGACGAATTCACGCTGTGGTATAGACAATTAGGTAGGATAAAACTCTTCTGGGCTAAGCCTGTAGTGGAGTTGTTTATACTATATAGACTTGTCGATGGCTGTGTGTTAAAGGCTAGATGGTCAAGCGACAAGCCGAAGCTAGAAGAGGTATATATAACAATTTTAAAAAGAGTAAAGAAGCTCGACTTTTTACTACCGCTGAGAGGCACAAAGATTTTAATCACGCCGGAGGAGATTGAAAAATCTCTCTACAGCAAAAGAGGAAGCCTCTGTATATACCAAGTCACAAGGCCGTGCGCCTCTGGCGTCTATATAAATAAAAAACTTGAGGGGCACCCAGACCCGGCGCCTGACCACATAGCCATATCTTCTGGGTCAGATATGAAATACCTCCTCTATTTAAACACGTGGAGTTTTAATATAGACTATCTATGGCTTTCACAACGAGAATACTTCCAAGACGCCGTGTTGAGTGCAATATGTGAGGCCAGGAGGCTGGGGGGTAGATATGTCTCAATAGTTACAGAAGACGAGGCCCCTCCTCCTTATAAGCCCGATTATTATTACAATGTATATAAACTCAATTTTTAGTATATAAAGAGGCGTACACCAGATTAGTTAAATTTTTTCCATACTTTGTGGCTATGTTCCGGCTTTCTCAATCTATCAAATGCCCAATCTGTAGAGTAGAGTTTACTCCAGCTAGTAGCGGTGGATATGTCACATGTCCCAATGGACATATTTTTAAACTCGCCGAGGCGTCTGAGACGTTGTTAGACTGTGAGATCAGAGACTGGGACCGTTTTTCTCTACTCCCACAACAGACACAACAGTCCATACTTGAAATTATTCAAAACGGTAGAGTTCCACCGGAGATGTTGCCACTTATGAGGAGACTAAAAGAGGCCGGCGTAGTGGTTTGTACATGAGACTTGTTGAAGAGATAAATGTATTTAGATACTATAAGCCGTTTATAGAAGCAGCTGGTGGTGTAGGAGAGTTAAAAAAAGCTATTTCGTGGAGTATATGGTACGCAGTGAAGTGGTGGGAAGAAGTCTTTGGAGAGCTAGGAGTCTCGTCTATTAGAGAGAGTATGTTTGCAAGATCTCTATTCATATCTCTTAGAGTGAGGGGGTATATAGACGAGAATGGTGAAATTAAGAAAAAGCCAGAGAGGCCTATCTACCCTATAAATAGTTACGCCATAGAGTTTGTAGAGCTACATGAGTCTTTTGACAAACTAGGGGCTGTGAACGTGGCAACAAATAGAGTAGATGAAAACTCAATTTCAATTATCTACTCAACTATGTTAAGTCAAGGATGGTATAGAGTACTAAGAAGCACTTTCTTGGAACTAGTCGAAGTGGAAAACTACGACGTTATTTTTGAGCCAATTATAAAAGAGGGGCATAACGCCATGGCTGTTTTTGAGATACATAGACCTAAGCTATATATTGGCTTTGACTATAGAAGATAATATAGAGCTAGCCTCTGCAGCTCTTGGGACGAGGCCTGGAGACTGTAGCGGATCTATATGTATATACACAGCTCCCACTGCGTGCGACGCAGTGAAGATAGCGAAGGATTACGTACAAAATGGAGTAGATGCAATTTTGTTGTTACATACTTTGTATTGGCTAATTGATCCAGTGAAGGAGTTAAGCTGTCTATCTACAATCCTAAGGAGAGACGGTAAGTTAATAATTGGACAGCAAGTAGTTGAATCAACGCCAGGTCTAGTAGCTATGGTGGTCGCAATGGGGGCAAAACACACCTTTAGCTGGAGGGGGGTTGAGAATATATTAAAGGCGTCGGGTTATATACGTCGCAAGAGATTTCTCCGCTATATGCCGTATTATATCGCAATTTGGGAGCCGCGGCGGGCGCGTGAGACATAGATATACACTGAGCCAAATGCCTTTTCTACAAATCTAAGGACGTCGGCATATTTAGAGACTATTTGTCTCAGCTGTGAATTAGACATTGTTGAAGAAAGAATTAGATAAATTTTACTATATTCACTACATATCTCCTTGGGCGCCAATATACACACCAGCCTGGGCATTATGTACTTTGTGTAGATGTGGATAATCGACCTAACTATTCTATTGTCTGGGTTTCCAATCGACACAACCACGTGGATGTGTGCCACTCTGTTGAATTCCGCTACAGCTCTCTCGAGGTCACGCGCTGCGTGTAATGAATAGCCGGCTATTAAGAGGTCGAAGGAGGCGTCTCTAAAAGGCATGTGTTCAAAGTCGCCGACTACTCTATCATCTGCCAAATTATTTAATGACAACATCTCAATAGTTATGTCTAAAGCCACGACATAGTTAAGGCCTCGGAGGTGGCGTGCCATATTGCCGGGACCTGCACCCACGTCGAGAACTTTAGTATTAGATCTGCCGTCTAGGGCGTAGAAAAGGCGCAAAGCCTCTCTCCTCCATTTATCCACTTGTCCAAAAGTGACTATTTTATTTGCTCTCTCATAGACCTCAGCTATTTTTCTATACGCCTCTCTAACAGTTTGCCACCTACCGCCGAGTCCCACGCTTTAAACTAAATATATGTATAAAAACCATATAGAGAGCAACAAGGCAATTAGCCAAACCCAAGGGACATCACGTCCTGTTTTCATAAGCCACAGGTCAAAGCCAGCGGCTCCGTGGATAATCGCCACTACGATCGTAGTTATAGTAGTCCAGCCCAAGTGGATGCGAGAACACACCACATGAGAAGAGAAAAGCCCCAGTGTGACTCTTTCCACTACCTCTGGCTTTGTTAGACACAGTCCCGAAATCGCTGTTAAGAAGCCGAAGAGAATTAACAAAACGCTAGTGATGTCTAATACAAAAATATTATAGGTCTGTCTCCATGACATATATATGGATAGGAGGAGTTTTATAAAATTCTTATTAACTACGCCGCTTGGTAGATTAATAGCTGGAGTGGCGACGGCCGCAGTTGCCGCAGTGTATATATACAAAGACTTAGTCAAAATAGACGTGGCTCCACGTAGACTAGAAGAGGGGAAGAGGCTCTATCTGCCATACCCCCGTCTAAGGGGGAACATCTCTGTAGAGGAGGCTATTGCAAATAGGAGGTCGGTTAGAGAGTATACAAACGACCCTTTGACGTTGGAAGAAGTTGCACAATTGCTTTGGGCTGCATATGGCATATCTGAAGTGAGACACGGTTTGAGAACTGCCCCCAGCGCCGGTGCTCAGTACCCACTAGAGGTATATGTTGTAGTGGGAGAGAGGGGTGTAAAGACGGAGCAGGGCTTTTTACAAGCCGGCGTCTACCACTACGATCCACATTCCCACTCTCTTATTCTTAAAAAGCTCGGAGACGTTAGACGCGAGCTCTACCACGCCGCCTTAGATCAACGTTGGGTCCTCGACGCGCCTATTTCATTAGTGTTTACTGCATTCTACTACAGAACCACAAGAGTATACAGTGAGAGAGGGCGGGAGAGATACGTTCCCATGGACTTAGGCCACGCAGGACAGAACGTATATCTACAAGCCACGGCCCTGGGTCTCGCCACTGTTGCAGTAGGCGCCTTCTATGACGAAGAGGTAGCCAAAGCGCTTGACCTCGCACGTGGAGAAACTCCTCTATATATTATGCCAGTTGGGAGACCAGTCTATAGATATACATTGAGAGAGTTAGATTTAGTACGTTACTACTTAAGACACAGAGTTTAGCCTCTCTATTAAATTATAGTAAACGTCTGCTACGTTTATCACTTGTCTTACTTCTACATACTCATCTGGAGCGTGCGCCATGCCGATAGGCCCTGGGCCGTATGTAATAGCTGTAATCCCAGCTTTTATAAAAAGCCTGGCGTCTAGGCCGCCTATACATACAGTCCTCCGCGGAGTCCTCCCCAGGACAGTTTCTATAGACTGTTCTAAAGCCTTGACTAGAGGGTGTCCGGGGTCTACGACAATTGCCTCAGATATATTAGTCACTTTCACCTCTATGCTGTGAGGCAGCTCTCTAGCAGCCTCTTGGACAAACTCTATGAACTCCCTCTTTACTTCTTCTACGTCTTCTTCAGGTATGACTCTTCTATCTACCGAAAAGGCGAAGTACCCCGGCACCACGTTTGTTTTAACAGACCCCCTCACCTCTCCGCCAATCGTCACAGTGGGGGTGGCCCCCCTGGGGTCTTCATACTCGTATTTACTCACTCTCGTCGAAATAATCGCCGCGTATTTTTTCAACTTCTCAGCGATGTAGACAGCACCTTCGAAGGCGTTTAAGCCGAGCCACGGCGTCGAGCCGTGTGCTTGTTTGCCGTAGACCTCTACTAAAAACCACACCAAGCCCCTATGCCCAATCCATATGTTGTCTTCACCAGACCCCTCTGCGATAACAACCCACGGGGCTTTTACTTTCCCAGACCTTGCCAAATAGCCGGCCCCCGTCTCTCCACCGATTTCTTCATCTGGCACAAAAGAAATCTCAAAGTTAGACAGTCTACTCTTTATCGCTCTCTCCGCAGCCAGTAGGATAGAGGCAAGTCCTCCCTTCATATCTACAGCACCACGACCGTAGAGTCTGCCGTCGATATACACCGGCTCAAAGGGCTTCGTCACTTTCCAACTGTCTAGAGGCCCCGGGGGGACTACGTCGTAGTGGCCGTTGAAGTGGACTCTGGGCTCCCCCGCCCTAGCCAATAGTATATATCTCGGATAGTCGACACACTCTATACAATACTTCGCCACTTCAGACCTAGGCACTTCAAAAACCTCTACGTCAAACCCAATAGACTTTAGATACTTCTCTACAAACTCTACAAACTCTAAATACTTCTCCCCAGGGGGGTTGACGGTAGGTATAGAAACTAATTCTTTAAGTAGAGAAACTGCCTTAGACTCCATAACCTCCATAAGCAGACGTATTAAAATATATTACAGCCTACGCAGCCAGCTACGATAAAAATATATCTAACCTTTATACAGTCTCAATTTCTATTCTCCTCCTCAGTCTGTTGAGTAGGTGGTTGGCAATCGTTAATTTTTTCTTTTTGACTTCGTCGTCTCGCTTTAGTACGACTTGGGGATAGTGGCCCGATAGATAGATAGCACGTGCTCCCATGTAGTACGCGAGGTATATGGCTCTGTCTCCGTCTGTAAAACCTGAGATATTGTAGACGCAACCTCTGCGTGGCCATGTCTGTACTGTGTAGATCCAGTCTCTCTTTGGCACTGTCCAGTAGTTGTCTCCGTGGAGGTGGACAACTGCGTATTTCGCCAAGTCGTATCCCTCGGCGTCGAAGTCGTAGTCTCCGACGACTACATCCACTTTCACACCCCTCCTGGCTAGTTTTTTAGCGCTGTATCCCTCTACAGCCACCACTACTGTGCCCTCTATAGTCTTCTCAAAGGGGGGCATGTAGACAGCGGGAGCTCCCCAGTCGAGGTCTTTTAAGACGTCTATTGAGACTCCGTCTAGTCTCTCGGCGGCTTCTGTAGCCTCTAAGTCTCTGTGAAAAGAGAGTTGTGGCAGCAGCGTCTTTACTAAGGTCATTACATACAGCCACTCCGGCGGGTCGAAGATAATAGGTCTACAACTCATCCCTTTATGACTACTTCAACGCCTACGCTTTTTAAAAATGTTATAATTTCACCTCTCGTCGGGTTTTTTACATTTTTTCTAAATATGACGACTCTTTCCACTCTGTCTATGTGTTTATAAAGTGCGTTCTCTACAGCTGTTTTAGTAATCTCTACATATTTTGGAATTACGTGGCCTAGATCGATCTCGCCGTTTAAGACGTAGTCTCCGACAGTGACATAATGTAAATCTCCTACGACCATTGTGGAGCGACCCGCACAGTTTTTAACAACTATGTCTTCAACCGCGTCGACTAATAGAGACACTGCTCGTTTATCTAGCCACTGTGCCTCGCCGCTGCCCACCTCTAAAAACGTCGCAGAGATGTGGGAGGTGTTTGGGGGATGATGTGTGGCCTCGAAGGCGCATTTGAAGGGCTCTGCCGCGTTTTTACATAGAAATCTATATAGATTTGAGGCTAGGCAAGGGTTTGCAATAGACACCTCCGGCCAAGCCCCCGGCGTGTGGACAGTATACAGAGGCTTGGGGTTTGCCATCTCGTGTCTAGAGATAAACACTGCATATCTGCCATACTCTGCAGCTATGTCCTCTCTATTGAACTCAGTGGGCTCTCCTCTATGTACAATTACGTACATATCTCTAAATTTCATAACTTCTACATCGCCTTTTGTAACCACAAGGGGGAGGCGGCCTAGTGCGTTGAGAAAGGTCCGAGATACGGGGTCGCCTAGTGATATTATTAATACATACACGCGGTTTAGAAGATTTGAAATTAATAAATAGAGTAGTCGTTGATGTATGTGTTTAATAATAGAGAAGAGTTGAAAAAGGCGCTTAGAGAAATAGGTGGGCAGATCTAGTTCTATATAGATTTAGAGCCTTTTAGGACCGTCTACACGCTGACTATATGTGGAGAGGGGCTGTGTGTATTAATCTCTGGCCAAGACATGTCGCCTGTTCAACTATCTATCGAAGACTATATGAGAATGGAAGACGACATTGAAAAAATCCGCAGTCTTCTATATACGATTAATTACTTAGAGACACTATTTTAAAAACATCTCACCGGGTAGAGGCGTTCTGACGCCAATGTCAAATAGATACATGTGTAGAAATAGTCCGCCTATGAGCACTAACGCTGCGGCTATGGGGACTAAAAACTTCGAGTTAGTGACAGTGTATAGAATATACAGGGCCAGAGGCGCTAGTATAGACAAAGTCATGCCTAGCCACGCCGTGATTGGAATAGTGACCCACGCCGAAGATATCGCTATTAGCCACCCGTAGGAGAACAGCGACACTATGAGGAATAGAGCCTTTAGGTGGACTAATACATCTGAGCTTGATCTACGCCAGATATATGAAAGTAATAAGAACGCCGAGATTCCCAACACAATCGACGTGATTAACAACAGCGTAGGAGTTAAACTCCACAAAGGCCTGGCTGGAGACGCTGCGAATAACAACGCCCTCCCGATTAGCCATATAGCCGCGCCCATGACGGCGACAGACCCTATTACATACCACGCCCTCTGTAAGATCAAAGTCGCAGCCGCGCCTATTATAAATAGTCCTGCTCCTATGGCGTCTATCGCAATGGGAGAGTTGAGATTTGTCAAGATATATGTAATATTTGTTACATTTCCCAACTCAACAAACTCCGCGATTATTGCTAATAAAGCTAGTCCAATAGACACCACTGCAATTTTTCTTATATCAATCCTCTCTTTTGTAAACAATGCCGTAATGAACATAAACGTAGCTACAGCCGCTAGCCAGTAGTAAACAGCTGTGCCTACACCGAAGGGGCTTAATAGTCCTTGAGCCACTCCAGGTGGCGTCGTCATAGCCCCACGTAGAACACTTTAGGCTTTGTGTTGAGGTCGTCTCTTAACGTCTTTATAGACCTGGGGTCTAATATCTTAAGCGCTTGGCTAATGGGGCTATTGGGGTCGTCTAAGTCGCCGAATATTCTAGCTCTTGTATGACAAATTGCCACACATCTAGGTACCCCGCCTTTCTCTACTAAGTGGTAGCAGAAATTACACTTGTCTACAACTCCTACAGGCGCTGGCAATGGATAACTCTTGGCAGTTTTCCTCACATATCTAGCGCCGTAGGGACAAGCCGCCATACATGCTTTACAACCAACACATTTCTGATAATCTATCTTCACTATGCCGTTTTTATCTTTATAACTCGCGCCTGTGGGACATACGGCCACGCATGGCGGGTTTTCACAATGCATACACGACAGCGAGATGTATTGTACAAAGCCGCCTTTGTGCACCTCGAGAATTCTCAAGTTGTAGTTGTCTAATTCACCCACTGCCCACTTCGTAAGCCACACGCCGGCGTCTTCTGATCGATAGTCAAAGAGAGCGGAGTTCTCTTGTGCACACACCGCCATACAAGCCCTACAGCCTATACACCTCCTTAGGTCAATCAACATTGCGTATTTCATAGCCCCCCGACTTTTCTAATTCTCACCGCTGAGAATTTAAGCTCTGGCTGGCGCGACAACGGATCATATGTCTCGTTAGTTACTACATTCGCAGTCCACAAGCCAGGCGGGTCTCCACGCACGCCTCTAAACATATCTCCTAGATAGCCAAAAGCCCACGGCGTCCACAACACCCCCGGCCTCGGCGGAGTTTTAACATCAACGCGGGCCTTTAGTACTATCTTTCCCCTCTTGCTCTCAATCTCCACTAGGTCTCCGTCTTTAATCCCAAGCCTCGCCGCATCTTCTGGATTTATCGAAACCCAAGGCTCTGGGGCGAGTCTATGAGGTAGTGCACATTTACCAGTGCGGCTCCTCGTATGCCAATGTTCATACAGCCTCCTAGTGGTTAATATAAATGGATAATTTTCATCAGGCCACTCGGCAGGCGGCACGTATTCCCATAGAAAACATCTCATTCTCCCATCTGGCGTCGGGAAGCGTCTTCCATACAATTTTTCATAGTTTTCGTCATAAAGTCTCTCAGTGCCTTTACTCTCAGGTGAGGGGACGGGTATCTGGAACCCTTTCCGCCCCTTGTGATCTCTTTCGTTTAACAACCTTTCATAAGTCAAGCCGCTGAGGTCGTTACTAGGCACTCCCTTCGATATTCTCGCCAAATATTCAAAAAGTCTTTTGTTTAACTCAAACTCCACCTCGCCCCTTAACTTATCCACGTTTTGCTGAACGTTTTCAAAGAGGTGTTCAAAGCCACTATATACAGGCTCTAGGAGGAATTTCAATAGCTTAACCTCGTCGCCTCTGCCCTCTCTTTCTAAAGTCTTGATATATTTATAGGCGAAAGCTAGAAGTATTACTACGTCAGACAGCGCATCTCCTGGTGGATCTACAGCTTTTTGATGTAGTTGTACTCTTCTTTCAGTGTTAAAAAAAGTTCCCCAACTCTCGCCCGATAACAACGCGGCGGGTAGAACCACATCGGCAAACGCAGTAGTTTCGCTCCAAAACGCATCTTGTACTACTACTAAGTCGGCTTTTTTAAGAGCGTCTACTAAGAGATTTAGATTGGGGAAAGAGACCATGGGGTTGGTACAATTTATCCATATCCCCTTCATCTCCCCCCTTTGGACCGCCTTAATCATATCCACAGTAGTGTACCCCAGCTTTGACACAATTTTCCCATCTGGAGTAGTCTTCTCTATAGAGTTTAGGACTAATTTCTCTATCTCTGGGTCTCCTCTAGACAAAACTCTGGCTAGTTCTAATCTATGTGCTCTCACTGGGTGATTTCTATTTCCTGGGAGCCTCCCCACTACAATCCCGCCGACTCTTTGGCCTAGGCCGTTCGGCTGCCCGACAGTTGGATGAACACCTGCCCCAGCTCTGCCTATCCTCCCAGTTATGGCGTGTAGCGTAAATAACGTCAAGGCTTTCGCCACGCCGTTGCTGTATTGTCCAAAGCCTTGTAGAAATATCGACATAGTATTTCTACCTCTGACGAATATACGCGCAATTTCTCTAATAAGCTCCGGCTCTACTTTTGTCAACTTAGAGACCTCCTCGGGGATAAATTTTGAAATGAATTTTGCATATTCTCTAAAGCCGTCGAGGCCGCTGCCTACGAAAATTTCATTAAATACAACAGGTCCTTCTCTTGTTAAGCGAGACAAGACTTTATAGTCTCCTCTATAGAAATTTGTATATTTCTCTATAAACTCTATATCTATATACCTCGGCTTTGTTTTCCCATTTTTTATATCTTCAATCCATTTATCTACGTCGCCGTTGTATTTTTCTTTGACGCCCTCTAGTTCATATATAATGACGTAGGCCATTGAATTTAATAAAGCGATGTCTGTGCCGGGCATTATGGGAACGTAGCGATCGCCTGTCTCGTAGTCTAATATCCTAGTAGCGGACACCTTCACGGGGTCTATCACTACAATCTTTAGATCTGCGCCACGTCTTGTTTTTGCGTCTACAATTTTCCCAAACCAGCCGGGCAGCGTGTCGGCAACGCTGAAGCCTATTATGAATAAATTATCAGTCTCGTAGACATCGTCGAAAGACATCGGCGGTCCGTCTATGCCAAGCGCCACCACCATAGACATAACTTTTGTGGCCTGGCACAATCTGCCGTTAGAATCGCTGTGTGCGTCCAGCCCAATTACAAACACTAACGACTGTAAAAGGTGGAACTCGTTGCTACTTTGTCCACTTCCGTACATCCCAAAGGCTTTTTTATCGCCGGCGTAGCTTTTGGCATATTCTTTAAATCTATCTACTATAAACTGCAGCGCTTCGTCCCACGTCACTTCTCTAAAACCTTCAAATGTGCCCCTTTTAGTCTTGTCTAACCTAATGGCGGGCTTTAGAACTCTAGTTCTCACACCTGGCGAATGTGGTAAAAAGTTATCCACTGTAGAGGCCCCCTTGACACAAGTCCTCCCCCCATTCCAGCCCTCTGGATCTCCTCTGACTGCTACAATACGACCGTCTCTGACGCAGTATTGTATAGCACAGCCACTTGCACAGAATGGACAAACAGCGGAGATCCACTTCTCATTTTCCCCACTTATTTGTACCGACTGCGCAGACCTCTGCGCCAATAAGACGCCGCCAGAGGCGCCGATTGCGCCTAGAGCAGCCGCGGCTTTTAAAAAATCTCTACGCGTGGTTCCCATGTCGTAGTGTACCTCTGACGTGATAAAAGATTTGTACAATTAGTTGTACACTACTCTCCGAATTTTTCAGTAAGGCCTAGATAGCTGCCTAGGATTGGGACTATGTCTACGCCTCTTATTCTCCCCAAGGCCCCCTTCCAACATGTCAATTCTGAGAATTTTACAACTTCGTCTTGTACGACGTCGGGGCCGTAAAGCAATAGAGGCACTGGCTCACCTGTGTGTTCTTTTATAGAGACTGGCGTGGCGTGATCTGAAGTCACCACTACGTATATGTCTAACAGTTTGTCTAGATACGGCTTTAGGGCTTTATCTAATCTTTCTATTACAGACACTTTGCCTGCAAAGTCTCCGTCGTGGCTCGTGCTGTCTGTCCCCTTCACATGTAGAAAGACTAAGTCGTATCTAGACAACATGTCTATAGCCATTTTGACGGCGTTGTCGAAGATGTCATCTTTTGTCCCCCCTAGGCCGGGGGCTGTGTAGACGTCCATCCCCACCGCCCTGGCCACTCCTCTTATTAACGCCACACCTGCGATAGCCGCCCCTTTGATGTTATATCTTTCTTTAATGGGCTCTATCTGAGGCATATAGCCCCCGCCTCGTAGTAGAATAGCATTTATTGGCAGCTTGCCCTGGAGTCTCCTGGCCTTGTTTATCTCTAATTCTCTCGCTAACTCTGTAAACCTCCTACTTAGCTCATTAACGACTTGCGACGTGAGCTGGGCTTCTTTATTGTCGTCTAGGGGTGTGGAGTTTAATATCTTGGCGCCGACTTTGTGCGGATCTGTGTCGCTGACTCTATGACTCACTGGTCCGCGGAGAACTAAAACACCTCTGTGTTCTACTGTGGATTTGTAGATTATCTCTACGCCGTATTTCCTCCCCACCTCTTCGCCAATAGATTTCATTAAGTCTTCTACCGCTTTGATCTCATCCGGAGCTATGTATCTACCAGCTCTTCTATCTATAACTACGCCCCCGTCGTCGACAGTGGCTAAATTTGTCCTAAATGCCACATCACCTGGCTTCAAGTCTAGGTCTGCCCCCAGCGCCTCGAAGGCGCCTCTCCCCGTGTAGTATCTATAGGGGTCGTAGCCAAATAGAGCTAAATGGGCTGTGTCAGAGCCTGGTCTGACGCCCGGCGATATGGGGTCTAGCACTCCACAAGAGCCTAGAGAGGTTAAATAGTCAATGACCGGCTTCGCCGCTTCGTAGAACGGAGTTTTTCCCCTCTTTGTCGGTCTGTCGCCTCCGCCGTCGAAGAGAATCCAAAGTACCCTAGCCATGGGTCTCTCTATCTACCCAGCTTAAGTAGTCCCGTAGGCCGCCCACTATTGGAAGAGCCACAATCTCTGGCAGTTGGTATGGGTGGATTGACTTCACTTCTTTAACTAATTCGTTTAGTTTGTCTATAGTAGTTTTTACAATTAGTAACACTTCTTCAGCCTCTTCTATCTTTCCCTCCCACCAATACATAGATTTGACAGGCGCCATATTTATACAAGAGGCCACTCTCCTCTCGAGGAGGTGTCTAGATATTTTCTTTGCCGCGTCTAAGTCGGGCGTTGTGATAAACACTACTATGTACATGTGGGGGAAGAACTAGAACTATAAAAAAATTAAATATTACAACTAATTCATTTGGTGCAAAGCACATTAGTATACGAAGTGGGTATTAGGCTTGTCGACAGGTTGCTACCGGATAGTGAAAGAGTGAAAAAGGTCTGGGAGATGTTGACGACAGATGTTGAAATACAGGCGTATTTAAAAATGGCTAACGTATTCGCAGTCCATAGGCTGAGGTACAACGACCACGGCCCCGTCCACTCTAGAATTGTGGCGGGGAGTGCTTTGGCAATATATAAAATTCTATTAGATAAAGGCTTTAAGCCTAGCGTAGTCGCAGACGAAGTGGGAGATATAGAGGATTCTACAATCGTAACGCTGATGGGCGCCTACCTCCACGACATTGGTAACTCTGTACATCGGACACACCACCCAATTTACTCAGCTATGATAGCAGACAGAGTTGTAGAGAAGGTGTTGAAGAAAATATATGGAGAGTCTGAAAAAATGTATATGTTAAAACAAGAGGTTCTCCACGCCGTATTTTGCCACGACGAGAGTTACAACTGTCTAACTTTTGAAGCCGCCTGCGCAAAAATCGCCGACGGCACAGATATGACAAGTGGGAGGGCGAGATACCCCTATAGAGTTGGTAAAAATGACATACATGCCCTCAGCGCCATGGCGATTGAGAGAGTTGAAATCGCTGCCAACGAGACGCGGCCGTTGGCTATAAATGTATATATGACAAACGAGACTGGGATATTCCAAATCGACACAGTCTTAGGCCAAAAGATAGCCACATCGGGCTTGGCGCCCTATGTTGAAGTCAAGGCATATGTCCGCGGAAAGCTCTTCGCAGTGAGGAGTTTTGAAACTACACACGTAATCAAGAGCTGATTTTAACAATTTTAGAGACTTTCTCTAAATCGCCTCTCACCACCTCTATCAATAGTTTAGTCGTCTTACACCCGTTGCCTTCTAGAATCGGCACGATTTTAATATATACTTCGTACTGGCCCTCTCTTATCTCTACGTCTAATTTAGTTAAGATATTTTTCAATAACTGTAAGTCTGCCGTCTCTACGGCCTCTGAGATTAACACATGGCCTATAGTCTTAGCAGTGCCTTTGACATTTAGTAAATATGTAGTTTTATCTACTTTAGAATATTCTAAATGCTCTGGGAGAAGTGTAATATCTAACCTCTCAAAGAGATCTCTGACGTGGTCAAGAGTGAGTTTAACAACTCTGTCTAGACAGCGACTTAGTCTATCTACACTCATACACTTGAAGTCACAATCTTCACACTTTAGGATTTTTAACAACTCAGTTGTGTATTTCAACTCGTCAAGCCTAATGCTCTTCCCATACGCGGTCAACACAGACGCCACAGTTTTTTCAATATCGTCACAATCTCTCGACGATTCTAAAATCTCTTTTAGTATACAGTTTCTGTAGACAAGTTGGCGTAGCTTCGCCTTGACGTCTTCAAGTCTATTTTCGTAAATTAGACGACCTATCTCCACGGCGGCTGCGGTGAATTTACCAGACGCCGTAAGGCCTAACGAGCTTAAAGTGGGCGTTATAGTCCTCACAAGGCTTTTGGAGAGTTTATTATCGTCAAGAAACTCTAGAATAATCTCTCCAGTGTTTAAGACGCCTTGTGTATATTTTATATATGCTTTTTTCAACAAGGCAAATAGACGCTCTGGTGATATTCTAATGTACCACGAGTGGAATTGACACTCTTTTTGCAACTCTTCTCTAAGTTGTCTACATAGACGCTCTAAATCCTCTACTGAGGCGATATATTCTTCTCTATCGCCTATGCGTATAATCACATACATGGAGGCGTGTGTACTTAAAACTTGAGGTAGGTAGTATGTATATCATTTATAAAATCTAACTGTTTTCAAATGTGGACATAGTATCTGTACTAAAGAGTAGAGATTTGGAAAAAATTAAAGAGGCGCTTGTAGAAGTCCATAAAGCAAAGGCCTTTTCTCTAGCGGACTCCGAGTATATAGAAAAAGAGTTAGAAAACGCCGCGAGGTACCACGCCTACCATATAGCTCTTATATCTAGCCTCATCTACGATGTGGAGGTAGATCTAGAGAGCATCACAGGTAGAGACTACTTACTAGCTAAGTCTTTTAGAGAGGCTGAAAGTAAATGCGAGTTATTAAGTATAGACACAGGCGATGAGTTTTATAAAACTGTAGTAGAGGAGTTGAACAACTTACTTAGCACGCTCTGCCCTAAGTCCACTGTAGATTGACAACAAAGAGTAGACTAACACTCCTATGATCACAGCCACTGTGTATAAATGTATTTCTCCTACTCTCATAATCAAGGCGAACACTACATAAGCAGACAGCGCAAATGTAGATATCAACACAGCGGCGCTGGTGTAACGCGCCTCTTTAAACTCCCGCAGAGCTAACAAGAGGTCTTTATACAGCTCTCTAGAGAATTTTAGTAAATAATAACCTGCTGGGACTATGATTATAATCGATAAAAGCCCTAGATACGCCACAGACAACGCCAAGACTAAAGACAGTATGGCTAACTTAGTGGCGGTAACGAAGGCGTGTGTTACAACTCTATAGAGTTTTTCATACGCCACAGTAGTTCGCAGCTCTCTAAACCTGCCACCGACCCAAATCTCTAGACGTTCTCTATAACGCCATAGAAAAGGAGCTATGAATAAAGTCAACACCGGCGCCAATGCTAGCGATAAGATGTGCTCTACGTTTTTCAAAATATTGAATTTATACGCAACTATAGGAATCGATAAAGAAAGTTCAGAAATATGTGCAGAAGACAAGGCGACGTTTGTAGATGTCTTAGGCTGGCCGATCACTAACAATGAGGCAAGAAATACAGCTAAAGCTCTTACAAAAACTGCTGCAAAGGCGATGGCTAAGCTCAGAGCCAACACCACGACGTTAGGCACAGCCACTGGCATAGAGATACCGACGACTAACATATAGAGGTATATTATCAAACCCGAGAGAGCAGATGCCTCTTTCATATGGATGCCATGTGTATCTGCCCTAGAGAAGAGATACCCCCCTATGAACGCCCCGAGGAAAGGCGACGCTATTTGAAAATATTGGACGATATATACGAAGCCGAACGCTATTGCTAACGCAAAGGGCAGAGCGTAGTCGCGGCCGATGATGTATCTATATACGTATGTAAACACCCCAAGAGCTATGATGCTCATTGCGACTATAAAAAATAAATTAATGGGTAGAGTCTCAATGGTAGTGCTGCCAAAGAGAAGACTTAGTGAAAAAAACAAAACTGCGTCTTCTAACGTAGTCAGTGACAGCACTACTGCACGTGCCTCAGGCGGTAGGCTTTGAGAAAGTTTAATCGCCAACAGGCTAGAAGAGCTCAACATCATCACGGCTACTATAATAGATTCATGTATCGTAAAGCCGACTATTCTGAATAGAATAATTGATATCCCTATTATAAAAGCGGTCTCAAGTATCACTGCGAAAAACGCCGCTGGCGACAAACCGCTGGTGCCCAATTGTCTACCTACCTCAAAGGCTACTAGAGCCAATAAAATCTGTAGATATACATCTGAAATTGAAAGATCTACTAATATACTCGCCAAGACACCTGCGACAAAAAAGCCTAGGAAGGGTGGGAATCCAACTCTGTCGAATAAATACGCAAATAAAACGCCGAAGAGGACCGCTATTGAGAAAGACCCCAGGGGGAAGTCCACTACTCTACTGTATAGTAAAGTCTCTTTTTACCCCTCCCCCTGTTTTCTATTTTTAAAATCTTGATAGTGCCAATCTCAACTGTGTTTTTCACATGGGGGCCGCCGTCTGCTTGAATATCTACGCCAGGTATCTCTACAATTCTTAATTGTGGAATCTCCGGAGGAGTGCGATCAGCTAATTTAACAACGCCCGGTATTTTCAAAGCCTCTTCTCTAGGAAGCCAATACACTTTCACTTCTATGCCCCTCTTTACAATTTCATTAGCTTCAGACACGGCCTCTTCGAAAATCCGCCTCACAGTGTTCATATCCCCCTCTATGTTGAAGTCGTCTCTGGCGTATTCATGTGTGATTTCGCCGCCTGTGACTAACGCGTTATATCTATTATACAACACTGCAGATAGTATATGGGCAGCCGTGTGTAGACGCATCTTTCTATATCTCTTGCCCCAGTCTAATATCCCGAGGACTACGTCTCCCACTCCAAACCTAGGCCTTTCTTTTAACACGTGGACGACCTCTCCGCCTATGTGGGCCGCATAAGCTTCGTACACCTCTTCTCTAAATTTTAAAAATCCACTGTCAGGCTGAACACCGCCTGTGCCGTCATGGAATGTAGTCTTGTCTAGCACTACTCCGTTGTTTGTAATTTCAAGAACTGTGGCCTCGAACTCGTTAATATATGAATCATCTTGGTAAAGCAGCTTAGTCCTCATCGAAAATTTTACAAAAACTTAATTTTTATCTTTAAACACTAGGCAAGTCTAAAATAAAAGCCGTGTCTCTCCATTTCATCTAAGAGTTTGTCTATGTCAAGACTGCCAGGTATCTCCACTACGAATACGAGTCTTACATAATTGGGCCTTTGTTCTGGGTCGTACCGCTCGTGGTAGACTTCTAAGATATTTACATTATGGCTCGCCAATAGAGACGATGCCTTTGCCAACGTCCCCGGTCTATCTAAAACCTCGCCCACTAGTTTCACAACTCTCCGCTGCCTCGCCAAGGCCTTCATTAACACTCGCATTAATATAGGGGCGTCGATATTCCCACCGGAGACTACAGCCACTGTTTTTCTATTGTGGACATCTATCTTCCCTGATATTAAAGCCGCCACAGAAGCTGCTCCCGCACCCTCTGAGACGACTCTTGTCCTTTCGAGGAGTAGATAGATTGCGTCTACAATTTCGTTGTCGTCTACTAAAACTATCTCATCTACATACCTACGGATGAACTCCAGCGTCAAATCTCCCGGCCTCTTTACTGCAATCCCGTCGGCAATTGTGTCTACGCGTTCTATGGTGACTAACCTCTCCTCTTTTAGAGAGAGATATACTGCAGGTGCTCCGCTTGACTGTACGCCGATAATTTTCACACCGGGTCTCTTGGACTTAATGGCATAGGCTATGCCGGAGATTAAACCGCCGCCCCCTACTGGAACCACCACCACGTCGACATCGCCTATTTGCTCTAATATCTCTAGCCCCAGTGTGCCCTGTCCCGCGATTACATATGGATCGTCGTAGGCGTGTAGATATTTAACGCCGCTCTTCACTAATTCATACGCCTTTTTCTCAGCCTCGTAGTAACTCTCGCCGTGTAGTAATACAGAGGCTCCGTAGTCTTGAGTTTTTTTAACTTTTAGCCACGGCGTAGTCTCTGGCATAACTACAGTGGCTTTTACTCCATGTAGCTGGGCGGCGTAGGCCACTCCTTGTGCATGGTTTCCAGAGGAGGCAGTTATAAACTCTCTATACCCCTCTTGAATGTATTTATACATGGCGTAGTACGCCCCTCTGATTTTGAAACTCCCAGTCTTTTGCAGCGCCTCTAGTTTTAGAAACACCTCTCCACCTGTTAGCCTAGAGAGAGACTCAGACCTAAGAGTGGGAGTTACGTGGATCTTCCCCTCTCTTTGTCTTTCCCCTATGATTCTATAGGCCTCTTCTAGATTTATCATGCGCTTTTTATCGCCATAGAGAGACGTCTAATCCCTTCGTTAATTTGTTCAAAAGTGGGATATGTGAAGTTCAAACGCATTGTATTCCTTGGGGGATCTTCTACAAAAAAGCCGGCGCCGGGTATAAACGCCACTTTGTATTGAGTCACTGAGACTTTGAGCAACTCTCTAGTATCTATATGTGGTGGTGTCTGGACCCAGATGAACATCCCCCCGCTGGGTCGTGTCCACTCCACTCCTGGAGGCATATAAGTCTCCATGGCGGCTAACATGGCGTCTCTCTTTCTTTTATAAAGCTCTCGGACATGCTGTAAGTTTTTCAAAACAATGCCTCGCCTCAGCCCCTCTAGAAATATATATTGTACAAAATTCGACGTGTTTAAATTCAATGACTGTTTCGCTAAATTAAACCACTTTATAACATCTCCATTTGCAATAACCCACCCTAGACGTAGACCTGGGGCAAATATCTTCGACGCTGTAGATAGATATATCACTCTTTCTGACTTGTCTAACGTCTTTATGGGCAAGACTTGGATATTCTCAAATAAAAAGTAAGAATACGGGTCGTCCTCTACTATTATCAAATCGTATTTCTCAGCCACTTCTAGTAAATACTTCCTCCTGTCTTGAGTCATTGTGATACCTGTGGGGTTCTGCGCAGTTGGGATAGTGTATATAAATTTTATACGACTCCCCTCCGCCTTTAGCTTTTTTACTTTTTCTTCTAAAATCTCTACAATCATACCTCTTTCGTCCATGGGTATGCCTACTAGACGCGGTCTGTATACTCTCCACGCCTGCAGAGCGGCGAGATATGTGGGGTTTTCTGTAATTACTACATCGCCAGGCTCTATGAAGACTCTCCCCACTAACTCCAACGCCTCTTGGCTCCCCACAGTCACAATAATATTTTCAGGCCCAGCCTTTATCCCATAGTAAGACTCGCTGAATTTTGCAATTTCTTGTCTCAACTCAGCCACGCCCTCGGTGGGTCCGTACTGCAAAGCTCTGTGTGGATACGCCTCTAGGACGTATACAACAATTTTTATAATATCTTCCACGGGAAAAGTTGAGGGATCGGGCATCCCCCCGCCGAAGGATATCACATCGGCAGTTGCCCACCTTAAAAGTTCTCTAATCTCGCTAGCTGACATATACTGAGTTCTTGAGGACAACAACTCGCTTATATCCATACATACGTTGTGACATCTCCCTATATAAACTTATTTATATATACTATTTACCACTATTTATGAAGTACTAGACAGTTTTTACATATTCTCCCCAGCCCCCTCTTTACACTACAGCCTCCACAGACCACTGCTCCACAGATTACGCATGTAGATATTGAGAACCTCCTCTTACAGACTCTACATTGTGTGTATTCACACACAGCACAGTGTTCTCCAGCCCAGTCGAATTCACAAACCCACCTACCACATCTCTTACATTTATAGACGGCTTTTTCAAAACCACAGATTTGACAAAGGGCCAAGGCTACTTCCTCTTTTTAACCGCCTCTATTAAAAGACGAGGCACATCTATTGGAGTCTCGGCTACAGGTATCCCAACTGACTTAAAGGCCTCGATTTTGCTCTTCGCGTCTCCAGAACCTAGCATTACTATAGCCCCGGCGTGTCCCATCCTCTTGCCAGGTGGAGCAGTTCGTCCGGCCACATATGCCACGACAGGCTTGTCGATAGCCCCCTCTGAGTACAACTTTGCGAGTCTCTCCTCTGCGTCGCCGCCCACTTCCCCTATAACAACTACGCCATCTACCTCTGGGTCTTCTGACACTCTCACGACGGCCTCCATTAAGTCTAAGCCAACGATGGGATCGCCGCCGACGCCTACAGCTAGCCTTATGCCAAAACCTGCCTTTACTAATTGATACGAAATTTCGTATGTCAACGTCCCCGACCTACTGACAACTGCCACCCTCCCAGGCGTTTGGTAGACGCTGTTTGGCATAATCCCTAATTTTGTCCTTATCGGCGGAGCAACGACGCCGGGGCAGTTGGGCCCTATGACAGTAACCCCCCTCGACTTTGCGTAGTTTATAGCCTTTAAGGCGTCGTGGACCGGTATGTGTTCAGTAATAACTACGGCCAACTCCACTCCGGCATCCACCGCCTCTAGTAGTGCATCTACGGCGAACTTCGCAGGTACGAAAATCACAGTGGCATTTGCGCCGTGTTTTCTCACCGCTTCCTCTACCGTATCGTACACTGGGACTCCGTGTATAGACATACCCCCCTTGCCGGGAGTGACTCCGGCCACTACCTTCGTGCCGTATTCTAACATACGTTGTAGGTGGAAAGAACCCTCTCTTCCAGTGGCGCCTTGTACTACGACTTTTGTGTCCGGCTTAACTATCTTCATAACTTTGCCAACTCCACTGCCTTTTTAGCTGCCTCCTCTGCGTTGTCGAATAGAGGCACATTCACCTCGGCGAGTATGGCCCGCCCTAGTTCTTCATTTGTTCCCTTGATTCTAACTACAATTTTTTTAGAAACGTCACTTGCTTCAGACAAGGCGTCTCTTATGCCCCACGCCACTTCATCTGCTCTTGTTATACCGCCGAATACGTTTATAAAGATTACTTTGACTCTTGGATGGCGTAGAAGGACTTTAACAGCTTCTCTAACGACGTCTCTACTGGCGCCTCCCCCTATGTCTAAAAAGTTGGCCGGCCTTCCCCCGAAGTGGTAGACTAAGTCCATAGTGGACATAGTCAAGCCGGCGCCGTTACCTATGATTCCTATATCTCCATCTAGTTCGACGTAGTGAAACCCTATCTTTTTAGCGTATGCCTCGAACTCAGTAATGTCTCTGGGGTCTTCTTCTAACGCCTTTTGAAAATCTGTATGTCTATACAGCGCGTTGTCGTCTATTATCACTCTAGCGTCTAGTGGCAAGACTTCGCCCTCTTTAGTTAACACTAAGGGGTTGGTCTCAACAAGTTCTGCGTCGTAGTCCACCATAATTCTATACATAGCCTGGACGATTTGAGAAGCTTGCTGCCATTGTTGTGTACCGGGCCGGAAACCAAGCCAAGAGACTATAGACCTAATGTGGTATTCCCTAACGCCAACATAAGGATCTACGTAGACCCTCTTGATTTTGCCAGGGTCAGATCTAGCAATTTCTTCAATATCGACTCCTCCCACAGGCGATGTCAAGAATAGGTAATTTCTCGACGCTCTGTCTATAATAAGTGAGAGGTACATCTCACGGTCTACTTCTATATATTTAGTCACGTAGATTTTCTTAACGACTAGACCTTTAATCACCATTCCAAACATCTTCTTGGCTAACTCATACGCCTCTTCTACAGAATTCGCCACTTTCACCCCGCCAGCTTTTCCCCTACCGGCTACGACGACTTGAGCTTTTAACACCACAGGCGTTCCAATCTCTTCAACTGCTTTTACAACCTCTTCTGGAGATCGAGTCAACACGCCCGGCGGCACTTTAACGCCATATTTATTAAATAAGTCTTTAGCTTCATATTCGTACAACTTCATAAACTATAGATAAAATCCCCATCTAAAAACATGTCTTTTATAATTAAAAATTAAGTATTCGACACTAGCAGAAATTTACAACAGCTTCTAGTCTTTATATTTAAGAATCCTCGATGCCCGCACTGTACTCAAAATTTTCATAGACTACATCAGAGATAATAGTGTAGATCTGAGAGTCGCTAATAAAGAGCGGTGTTTGTCAACTTATTGTTAAATGCGTTGGAGTTCCTTTGGCGTGTTACGACTTCTTCTTTAAATCAAGTCTTATGGCCCGGGCGTGTGGTGCATATATCTTTATAGAGTAGTTTTTTTCTAACTCTTTTACTAATTCAGAGAAGGTTTTCCATTCAAGAGGCTTTAGTAAATATATCTTTACATGGTAGGTAGACGACGTGGGCGTGTAGCTGACTTTGACGTATTTTATAGAACCTACGAAGGCTTTTTTCAACAAGTCAACTGTCTTCTCCATCTCTTTCATATAGTCTCTCAGATAGCCTGTTTAAAAATAGTGGTCTAGTTTAGCCGACAAGAGGGATTCAATAAAAGCTCTTAGCTCCACCGCTCTTTCATAGTCTTCTTTACTAATACGTTGTGATGTCTTCAACACTTTCCAAGGCCCTCTTCCGTATTTAACTAATAGGTAGGCCTCTCCACCTGCTCTTTTTGCAAACTCTATTAATTTTTCGAGTTTGTCTTGTTCTATCCTAATCACCACTGCGTCGGATCTATACTTGACTTCGAACACTAATATTTTTCCTCTACAAATCGCTACTATGTCTGGAACGTATCGCTTTCTCACACCCGCTCCTGACGAACAGCCCCTCAACACTGCGCAGTCGCGCTCCCAGAAGTAGTTAGCTAATTCTCTTTCTCTTGTAGTGCCTTTCTTCTTTATATTCATAGTATTTCTATCTCTTTGTAGTATTCGCAGAATAGTTTCTCTACTATACTACATTGGCCGCAGTTACACATGACCTTGTTCTTTAGAATTAATTCCAACGAGTATGGGTCGAATCCCCTTGAGTCTAAGAGTAATCCCTCTATTGATTTGCCAAGTAGTTGTCGAAGCTCTTGTCTATTTTTTACATAGTATATGCCATATCCACGATAGTCGTCGACTGGGAGTATGGGAATTGTGTTTTTTCTTCTCAATGAGATGCCCCACACATATAACGTCAGCTCTGGCCTTAGCTCTCTTACAAAAGTTATCAACGTCTTGTTTTTACTCTTCAGCGCAACTCCACGTGTGGCTTTTTTAACAACTCTGTGGATACATCTCAAATCTTCTCCGACTAGTGGAATTACTCTACTGTCGAGGACGTCGCATGTAGGAACTATTTGTGTTAAGTCTACGTCTAGAACTTTATCACTTAGTAAAAAAATCACAACTCTTCTTCTAGCTCTTCCTCTGCGCCCGCCGACTCTTCTACATACAATACGCCTAAATCTTTTAATTGCTTATGTAACTTCTGCACTGCTTCAGACACGTCTTTTTCAGACTTCGCCCCTGTGCATACAATCTTTCCAGAGCCGAAGATCAATATAACAACTCTTGGACTAGACATTCTGTATATCAACCCAGGGAATTGTTCAGGCTCGTACATGGCATTTTCTAACATTAGGACGGCTTGCTCTAAGTCCACCTCTGCGTGTAGATTTCCACTCGCCACTATGTTTTGGATCTGAACCTCTGGGTCGAAGGGCACTTCTGCCCCGTGGTCATTAAGGAGTTTTATCAAAGCTCTAACAGCGTTTTTAAGATCTTCTTCATTTTTAGCACCTGTACACACCATCTTGCCGGTGCGGAAAATAAGAGCTGAGATCCTAGGCTTAGTTAGTCTCAGTATCAACCCGGGAAATTGGTCCGGGTTGTATTCAGCCATTGTCAACCTCTCTGCTAATCTTTCTAAATCGAGCTCTACGCCGAGGTTTACAGTAGCTACAATATTTTCTATACGGTATGATGGTCCTCTAATTGACATATGGCTTTTTATAAACCTATATTTAAATATGCATGGGACGGAATTAGACAATATGATTCTCTAAAGCTGAGAAATTCTTATATATAGAGTCGATATATATAAGTATGGGCGGTAAGAAAAAGCCCACACTGAGTCAGTTGGCTAAAAAAGCTGAAAAAGAAAAGGCACAACAGCCGCAGCAACAGAAAGGCAAAAAAGAGGTTAAGAAAGAGGAAGTCGCCACTAAGAGGACTATACAGACACTTGACGAAAAGATTTACCAAACTATTGCAAAAGAGATCTCTAGTTTAAAAGTCGTCACTCCTTACGAAGTAGCGTCAAAATACGGCATTAAGATGTCTACTGCGCTTAAAGTACTCCGTAGTTTAAAAGAAAGAGGCGATCTTATCTTAATAGCGAAAGGCCATAGAACAGAAATCTATATCCCTAGGAGGGGTTAGAGAGGAATTTCTCCACTACGTAAGGCCTTTTTTAAATTCACCACGCCCTCTTCTTTGATGTCTACGTAGTCGAGAGATCTTAAAATCTCTAACGCAGTTTTTACAACTCTATTCTCTGTTTTCGAAATTCGAGAGATATCTTCCACCAGCCTCAAGACACCTACGCTAGGGTATATAGATAAATAGTTAGCCACCGCGTTGAGTATATCCTCAGCCTTAGCTCTGTCTATCTTAGCCTCACGTGAAAGTAATGACACCAACGACTCCCAGCTGCGTTGTTGTATATCTGGCTGTTTAGAAGGCGTTTGTATAGTTTCATGACGTACTTGAGGCTGAGTGGGTTTTGGCTTTACCTCTTGGGGATGTTTTTTCTCTCTTGGAGCTTGTGGCTGTTGAGCTTGCTTCAGCTGGGCCGAAGTTTTTTGTACTTTAGGCGATAATGTTATAGACTCTGCAAGTTGTATTGTCGAGCCTAGAAACTCCACCTCTGGCCCAGAGGCTAAACAGCCCGTCTTTATACATATTATAGTCTTCGCCAAAACTCCCAAAGCCTCTTGTTTTATTTTACCTGTTCTATACAGCTCCGTCAACACTATATTATACCATCTTTAGTTTTTAACTCTCTCGTCTGTTGTACCGCGGCGCTACGCCTCTTTTGCCTCCACTAGTCTCCAATACGCAATCTTACCTCTCTTGATTTCTTTTACTAAATTTTCTTTTTCTAACAGTTTTAAAATGTAGAATATTTGAGAGTGGCTCAGACCTGTGAGCTGTATAAGTCTACTAGTAGTAAGCTCGCCGTAGGACTTTAAATATTCAACAATCTGTTCCTTACGTTCGTACACCTTATCTGTCTGTCTCCTCGGCATATATTTCTCAACGTCTTACTTTATTTTATCTCTGTTTAAGAGTCGTATTACTCAAATAGTTTTATCATTTTACGTAGTTTTAGATACTGGGCGTAGTCGATGTAAATTTTGTCTTGCAAAATCTCATCTACCTTAGGCACATTTGTTCTCTGTCTCTCCTCGATTATATCCGTTGTAGTAAAAACAAAGGCGTTAGAGCCGGCGCCGCTGCCGAAAGGCACTAATAAAATCCTACTACCTGGTTTAGCTATGTCTAATACTTTTGAAAAACCTATAAGGGCAGATGCGTTGTATGTATTTCCAATGTGTGTCACAACTATACCAGGCTTTACTTTGTCTATAGGTATATTGAGGACAGATGCAGCTCTTATTGGGAATCTGCCGTTTGGCTGATGAAATACTACATATGTAAAATCTGACGGCTTGTAGCCATATTTTTCCATTAACCCACGGGCGGCGCTTACTATATGTCTAAAATAGGCAGGCTCACCTGTAAAGCCCTCTCCATGCATAGGATATGGAGACCCCTCTCTCCTCCAAAAGTCTGGTGTGTCTGAGACAAAGGCGTAGACGGCCTCTAGCTCAGCCACCACGCCGTTTTTCCCCACTATCAACGCAGCGCCGCCGCTGCTTGCGGAATATTCTAGATGTTCTCCAGGCTCGCCTTGTGAAGTATCTGCGCCGATAGTCATGCCGTATTCAACTCTACCAGACTCGACAAGCCCTACTGCAGCTATTAAGCCGTCGCTACCTGCCTTACACGCAAACTCCATATCTACTGTAAATACATTATTGCTCAGTCCCAACGCATCTATTAAAATTGAAGATATTGGCTTCACCGCATAGGGCTTTGACTCAGTGCCTACGTAGACCGCGCCTATCCTCTTTGGGTCGATTGAGGCTCTTCTCAAGGCCCTCCTGGCCGCCTCTACGGATATGGTAACTGCGTCCTCGTCGTAGTTCTCAACGCTTTTCTCATCGACTAGATATACATCTACTATTCTCAGAGGGTCGTCGCCCCATATTCGAGAAACCTCCTCTGTCCTTATCCTATATTTCGGTATATACACTCCCCAACTTACCACGCCGACGCGGCTCATATCCTATCTACCGGTCTGAATTTATAGCCATACATCACTAAGCCATGTCTACCGTCTGTGGTAATTCTCCTAAATACAGCCTCTACTTTCAGACCTGTGTATAATTTCTCTGGCTGTACGTCTACTATCTGAGCTATTACTCTCACGCCGTTTTCTAACTCCACTAAGCCCACTATTAAAGGCTTTTGTTTTAAAAAATCTGTACCTACTTGGTACAGTACTGTGTATTCCACTAGTCTCCCCACGTGTGGCAGCTCAACGTTTTCTAATTCTGTAGAGCCGCATCTACATCTATAGACAGGAGGGAAATAATGTGTGCCGCATTTTTTACATTTTCTCGCCACTAGACGGTAGTACTGTGGAATATTACGCCAATAAATTGGCACAGATTCGTGTTTCATATGAACTATCTATCAGATCTATTTTTATAGCTTGTCATAAGCCAATTACGATTATTGACGAAAATTTATCCACGCCTCCCATGCTTTGAACAACGCCGTAGTTTCCATCTACTTTTTTAAACTCTCGCCCAACTAAGGCCCAAGCCACTTCAACAACTTGATAAACCCCCGTCGCCCCTAATATATTACCTCTCGATTTAAAACCGCCGCTTATATTAATAGCCAAGTCTCCATTTTTCAAAACAGCCAGAGCCTCCCCCCGCCTTGCTAAACCAAGAGCCTCGAGCGCCAAGACGCCTAGTATTGAAAAAGAGTCGTGTACTTCAGCCACTGCAATGTCTTTTGGCTCTATTCCAGCTTTGGAATATGCCTTCTGCACAGCCTCTCTAACGCTGTAGAGCATGTCGTAATCACTCCTCATGTTAAATTGAATTGATGAAGTAGAGGACGACGCGGCGTACACCTTAGGGCCGTCTTTTCTCCCACCACATATTATAATAGCGGCGGCTCCATCTGCCAAAGGGCCTATGTCGTACAGTCTAAGTGGCTCGCTCACTAGTTCACTATTTAAGGCATCTTCTAATTTAATTTGTCTTCTAAAATAGGCGTATGGATTCGCCACTCCGTGGCTATGCATTAATACAGCCCAGCGGGCTAAGTCTTCGTATTTATACTCATATTTTTTTAAATAGGCCTTTGCCATCAACGCAGCTTGTGAAAGCGGGGTGAAGCCAAAAAATCTCTCAAAATATGTATCAAGCGTCGTTGAGTATATGTCTTGTTGTTGATTACTCAACACGTCATTTGGCTTATCAACACCTACTACTGCCACACAGTTATACTCCTCTGACTTCACTGCTTGATAGGCTAACACTACGGCGGCGCCTCCAGAGCCGTCGCCATTTTCTACTCTATAGACGGGTATTTTGTCTAGCCCAAGAGAGTCAAGTATATAGACGCCGAGGAGTTGTTGTTTATTTGCAAGCTCTGTGGTGGATGAGGCAATAAACAATGCGTCTATGTCCACATTGGCGTCGGACAAGGCCTTGTTTAAAACTTCGGCCGCCAAATCGTCGATGTTTTTCCCATAGTGTCGGCCAGCTGGGTACATAGCACCGCCTACGATATATACGTCCTTCATCGAATAGTTTTAAAGCTAAACTATTAAACGTTTTTTATGAAAGTTAAGCTTTATGAATTTGAAAAAATTTATGGAGACGCCAATAAAGCAGCTGAGGCGAGGAGGCAGTTTCTTGAACAGACCACAGGCGCTAAGTTGGAGAATATTGGAAAGACAATAATTGACCTAAACACAGTAGTTGGCAGAAATATTGAGAACGTCATTGGGGCTGTTCAAATACCTGTTGGAATAGCAGGCCCGCTCTTAGTGAGAGGAGATTATGCAAGAGGAGAGTTCTATGTGCCTCTTGCCACCACCGAGGGGGCTCTTGTGGCTTCAGTAAACCGAGGGGCAAAACTCGTGACTGAGTCCGGCGGCGCCAGGGCAAAGGTTTTAAAAGACAACATGACGAGAGCTCCGCTTTTTAGACTTCCCTCTATTGTCGACGCCGTCGAGTTTACTCAATGGGTGTTTCAAAACTTTGAAGAGATTAAAAAAGTGGCCGAGTCCACTACACGTTTTGGAAAACTTAGAGAGATACAACCGTTTATAGTAGGTAATTACGTATGGCTGAGGTTTTTATTCTCAACAGGCGACGCCATGGGAATGAATATGGTGACTATTGCCTCAGACGCAGTGGCTAAGTACATTGCGGAAAAGTTCCCAAGGGCTAGACTTGTAGCACTTAGTGGTAACTTATGTGTTGATAAAAAAGCCAACGCAGTGAATTTCATACTGGGCAGAGGCAAGACTGTAGTCGCCGAGGCTTTAATCAATAGAGAAATTTTGAAAAATATGGACACGACGCCAGAGGCTGTACATGAAGTCAACGTTGGGAAAAACCTCGTGGGCTCCGCTCTGGCACATTCATATGGATTTAACGCCCATTTTGCTAATATAATAGCGGCTATATTCATCGCCACGGGACAAGACGTGGCTCAAGTAGTTGAGTCGAGTATGGGCATAGTCACAACAGAGCCGAGAGAAGAGGGGCTATATATCTCAGTCTACCTCCCCAGTCTTGAAGTGGGAACTGTAGGCGGGGGGACGGGGCTGCCTACGCAGAAAGAGGCGCTGGGGCTCTTGGGGGTGGCTGGGCCGGGTGATCCCCCTGGTGTAAACGCTTTAAAATTCGCCGAAATTGTCGCCTCTACAGTCTTAGCTGGAGAGCTAAACCTATTAGTGGCTTTGGCTAGAAATGAGTTAGCCTCTGCACATAAGAGACTTGGTAGAGCTAAGTAATATTTTGGCTTATCTTATGAGCAAATTGGCGTATTTTGGGGAGAAGATTTTCTATATGCCAAAGCGGGTTTACAAAAACTATTAGCCAGCCTTTTTTATTAGGTAGTTCAAAAATACCGACTTTATAGTTGGTGTATTTCACACTGACGTAGTTAAACTCGCCAAGACTTTCGTCTTGGTTTTGTCTAATTATACTAATGATCTCAATTAGGTTTGTGACTTGTCGTAGCGTCTTCGCCGTAAGTGTATTTGGTAGATGGTGTATCAGCGGCACTCCTCGCTCGTCTAAAATCGTCACGCCGTGGATAGCCTCGTTTATTATCTCCGATATTATAATTCTCTTAAGGTCTGTGGCTGCCGATGTTTTATTATCTGTTCTATGCGGCGAGACGTAGATTACCACAGACTTTATTGTGTAAATATTTTTAAGCTTTTACTTTGAGATGTGTTTAAAACCCGTTTGTAGATACTGACGTGAATCAATTCGATGAAGAGTTTGAAGAGTTTGAATATGAAGAAGTGAGAGAATACGAGGGAGAGGCTATTGAAGAGAGTAAAATCAAAGGCGTTATATCAACCACAGTTCCCCCCTCGGTGGTGTTGTCTGTCGTATACGATGGCTCTGAGGGCAAAGCTTTAGTTAAGCTCTACGACCCTGTGGGAGACGTTCTATACTACTGGTACGACGCCACAGGTCACAGGCCGTACCTAGTGGTTAAAAATATGCCAGAGGAGATAATAGAGAAGTTTCCAGAAGTGTTGAGACACCCAGGTTTTAGTCATTTTGAAGTAGAGAAAAAATACGACGCTCTACACGACAGAGAAATAGTAGTGACTAAAGTCTACGCCAAAGATCCACTCTCTGTGGGAGGCGGTAAGAACTCTCTACGTGATATCTTTAAAGAAAGTTGGGAGTCTAGGATAAAGTACCACCATAGCTATCTCTTCGACAGATCGGTCATCCCCGGCATGTGGTATAAATCTAACGGCGGCGGGCTTGTCCCTATGGAGATCTCTGTGCCACAAGAGGTAAAATCTACTTTAGCAAATGTTTTTAAACAAGGACACGTAGAGGTTGCTGAAGAGTGGATTCCGCTCTTCCAAGCGCCAGTGCCCCATATAAAAAGAGTAGCTATAGACATTGAGGTATACACTCCTCAAGAGAATAAAGTGCCTGACCCAAGAGAGGCGGATAACGAAATAATTTCCGTAGCGCTAGTGGCGAGCGACGGGTTGAAGAGAGTGTTGTTACTACGGAGGCCAAATATAGAAACTGAACTTAAGTATACACCAGACTATGAAATTATATTCTTTGACAGTGAGTACGACCTCATTAGAGAAGTGTTGAAAATAATTGTACAATATCCAATAATAATAACTTTCAATGGAGACAACTTCGACTTGCCTTATTTATACAACAGAGCAATAGCCTTAGGGATGTCTAAAGATGAGATCCCCATAGTGGCCAAGAGAGATTATGTAAGCGTAGCGCCAGGCGTACATATAGATATGTATAAATTCTTTGGGATAAAGGCCATAGAGGCCTACGCCTTCGGCGGCGTATACCGCGGAGAGCGGGGACTTGACGGCATCGCTTACGCTATTCTGGGTGTGGGTAAACTAGAACGTCAGAAAAACGTCTCTCGGCTGAGCTACTGGGAACTTGCCGAGTATAACTATAGAGATGCATTGATTACACTTTACTTTACATTGTATAACAACGAGATGGTTATGAAACTCATATTTCTACTCTCTAGGA
Source organism: Pyrobaculum sp. (assembly GCA_038832545.1). Lineage (GTDB taxonomy): Archaea > Thermoproteota > Thermoprotei > Thermoproteales > Thermoproteaceae > Pyrobaculum. The sequence continues at coordinate 5,923 of JAWBJM010000007.1, read as the reverse complement.
TAGCTAAAATGCCAATTGAAGATATTACTAGATCACAAGTGTCTGCTTGGATTAGAAATATGTTATATTACGAACACAGGAGACGTGGCTGGTTGATACCCAATAAAGAAGATATAATTAACGAGAAGGGGACTGTACACACGAAGGCAATAATTAAGGGGAAGAAATACGCAGGTGCAGTTGTGTTAGACCCACCCCTCGGCATCTTCTTTAACGTGTACGTCCTAGACTTCGCCTCACTATACCCCTCTATTATTAGTAAGTGGAATCTATCCTACGAGACCGTAAATTGTGGAGAAAATTCTGAGAGGCCTATTCCAGAACTTCCACACACTGTGTGTAAAAATAGGCCTGGTCTTACTAGCACATTAGTCGGAGTTTTAAGAGACTTAAGGGTCCATGTGTATAAAAAATTGGCTAAAAAGGCGCCGACTCTTGCAGAGAGACAGCTATACGACGTTGTGCAAAGCGCCATGAAGGTATTTATAAACGCCTCCTATGGCGTCTTCGGCGCCGAGACTTTCCCACTATATTGCCCACCTGTGGCTGAACTCACTACAGCACTGGCACGTTATATTATGACTAGCACAGTGATAAAAGCAATAGAGTTAGGGATGATTCCAGTGTATGGAGACACAGACTCTCTGTTTCTTTGGAATGTGACAGAGGAGAAGATTAAGAAATTGATTGAATACGCCGAAGAGTTGGGGATAGATATCGAGTTAGATAAAGTCTATAGATTTGTAATGTTCAGCGGACGTAAGAAAAACTACCTAGGGCTTACAAACGACGGGAGTGTAATTGTAAAAGGAATTGTGGCTAAGAAACGCAATGCCCCGCAGTTCGTAAAGGAATTAGTAGATGACATAATTGAAAGACTTAAGAACATCAATAGTATAGATGATATTACTAAAGTAAGAGATGAAATAGTCGCCATGGTTAAAGAAACAGAGTCTAAAATTAGAGAAAAGAAAATTACGTTAGATAAACTAGGCATAAAGATGGTGATGAGTAAAAACTTAGACGAATACACTAAGAACAGGCCTCAGCATATAAAAGCGGCAGAGCAGTTAGTTAAATACGGCATTAAGATCGGAAAAGGAGATGCTATTATTTTAATAAAGACTAAAGACGTTGTGGGCGTAAAGCCTATACAACTAGCTAGAATAGACGAAATAGATGAAAAAAAATATTTAGAGTATGTAAGTACGTCTCTAGAACAAATTCTAGAGGCTATGGGGGTCTCTATTGAAGAACTTAGAGGCGCAATGAAGCTACTCTAGCTCTTCTTCAGACGCCGCTAAGCTCTGAGCTACGCCTTTCAATACTTCTTCTGTAGTTGTATCGTTTATATATGGAAACACCACGGTTGCGTCGCCCACTTGTAGACTCTCCCCAGCCCACTCGGCGCCGTGTACAATTTCAAAAACTGGAAGAGTTACTTCTACGCGGTCTTCAATACGCTTAGGGGAGTATTTCTTAAGTTTTTCATATAGGTCTTTCGACAGGGGGGCTGGGTATGACACTGAGTAGAAATCTCTAAGAATTATAAAATCAGAAGAGGTTGGGTCCCACGACTTTAATAACTCAATCGCCACGTCTTTTACCACTTCAACTACGTCTCTACTTACAACTTCTTTTTTAACAATAGTGTTTTTAGATATCTTAGCCACTACGCTCATTGTAAGCCTCCTATTTTTACTATTTAAGTCTTCTAAATAACAAAATGCCCCTATGTATAGCGGCTACGTTTACTAAAACTGTATACAACAACAAGACTTGTGGCAATATGTTTGGGTAAATGCGTTCTAACACAGCTGCTGCTATTAGATATAGTACTCTCTCTCCCCTCTCCATAAAGCCCACTCCTCTGGCCTCTATGCCTAACGACTCAGCTCTACATCTAACATAACTTATTGAAAAAGTCCCAATGAGCGCCGTATATATGACAAGAGACTCGGCGTGATGCCAGAAGTACAGTAGATACGCGGCGTCCGACAGTCTGTCTAGAAAAGAGTCTAGAAAAGCGCCTTTTTTTGTAGCTAGTCCCCTGGCTCTTGCCACTGCTCCATCTATCCCGTCTAAGACACTTGAAACAATTATAAAAATTAGCGGAGGCACGCCGTATAGCCAAACAGACGGCACTCCTCCCCAAGCCACGGCTGCGGAGAGTATAGTAATGATGTTTGGATGAAGGGGGACAAATCTACCTACTCTATCTATGTCTACAATTGCTCTTAGACGCTCTAATACCACACAATGTGAATTTAGCGCCTTTTTAACAAATATGCCAAATACACAGCCGCTTGCCAAGACATATACGGCGTTGAACTCAACGACAGCCAAACGGCGTCTGAAAGAAGTCTTTCATCTTCAGGCGAGAGGCCGTCGTGGTCGCCGAATATATAAAGGCCGTCGTGCTCTAGTTTTACGTCGTATATATCTACGCCTCTTTCATGTAGATAGTACACATGCCTAAATCTATTGACTAAAGTCTTTAAACTCGTCTTCTCAGCAGGTTTTTTCAACAGCCAATCGGCCAATATGCGTGGGTTGTCTGTTGGGATTGAAGTGATGTGGAAAGTAGTGCCGTCACACAACATTATGTATACATTACTGACGCCGCCTTTTATAGACTCTATTAAAAAATCTATAAGAACGTCAAATCTATTCTTTACCAACACCTCTGGGTCTATAGTCCAGGGGCAGGCTGTGTCGCTTTTAATTAAGAAACTCAAATAACTTGTTGAAGTGGTATTTTCTTCTTTCTCTCCTCTCTAGCTCTGACTTTAATAATGCCGAAGAATACGGCGCAGTTTATACAATAGGTTTTTGTAACTAGGTAACGGGAGATAATTACGCCTTGTTTTTCTAATTCTCTCGCCAAGTCGGGCGGCACTGGCGAGTGTGGCACTGTGAGTCTCACAGCTTTTGACCGGGGTAGTACTTTTCCACAATTGTCACAATGTACGTATGGCTCTCTGCCTTTGTCTCCTTTTTTCCTACCTCTATTTTTTCGCTTCTTAGGCACGGCGACTATAAGTTAGAGATATTTAAAACTTTTTCTCTAGTAACGTTCTGCCAGTCTTAGCCAGACTTCTGCACGTCTGTCTCTACAGACGGCGTCTCTTAAGTCGTACCCCCCCACAGAGGGGTCTGAGTCAAATGGTATACCTAACGCGTCTACGCCAAGCGCCTCTTGTATCTTTATCCCACATTCGTTATCTCTACTCCACGGCACTTCTACCACCTTCCCCTCTTTTACAGCTTTTTTAGCCACGTCTAGATTATCTACTCTAATAATTCTCGACTTTAAATCCTCCCAAGCTCTATCTCTGAGGTTTCTCTCTATGTCTCCCATTAGGCGTGTAGTAGCTTCTACAAGTCTCTCCAACGGCACTACGTATTTCTCCAACGTATCTCTCCTTGTCATAACCACCTGTCGTTTCTCCACATCTCTCTTACCGATCTCAACTCTCAGAGGCACTCCCTTCAACTCCCAGTAGTGGAATTTCCAGCCCGGCGTTTTGTCTAATCTATCGTCTATATGTGTTCTAAATCCACTACTCTTCAAAATTTGATTGACTTCTGTAACTACGTTTTTTATAAACCCTAGCTCCTCTTCGCCGTAAAAAATAGGCACTATGACTATTTGGATTGGCGCAATTTTTGGAGGAATTGTCGTACCGGCGTTGTCGCCGTGTGTTATCAACATAGCTGCGATACTTCTCTCAGAGATGCCGTAGGAAGTAGTGTGGGCCAGTTTATGCGTGCCGTCTGAGTCTAGATATGTAATTTCAAAAACTTTTGTAAAATTCGTCCCTAGGTAGTGCACAGTCCCTATCTGTAACGTACGTCCGTCTGGCAGAATTGAGTCAAAGGCAATTGTGTACTCAGCACCAGCGAATTTGTCCCAGTCTGGTCTTATGTTAATCATATAGGCGAGACACATTTCGTCGAATATTTTCTTATATATCTCCACAGCCTCACGTATTTGTCGCTCAGCGTCTTCTCTATTGGTGTGGATTGTGTGAGCTTCTTTAAACATACTAATTTCTCTTAGTCTAATCATTGGATGTGTCATTTTAGTCTCTGCCCTAAAGACGCTGACTATTTGGTATAGTTTAAGAGGTAGATCTTTGTAGTCCTGGATCCATAACTTCACCATCGGCATAATTGCAGTTTCTGAAGTAGGCCTCAAGACCAGCCTCTCCCCAGCCTCGCCCCCCTTAGAGACCCAAAAGACCTCTTTCTCAAACCCCCTTATGTGCTGCGACTCTTTGCCAAAAAACTCATATGGGATAAAAACAGGAAATAGAACCTCTTCGTGGCCAGTGTCGTCATGTAACCTCCTTATTATACTCTCTACGTTTCTCCTCAACTTCATTCCATATGGACGCCATACGTACGCCCCCTTGACGGGGTATCTCACGTCGTATATCTCAGCCTCTCTAAGCAACCAGTGGAACCACTCTATGAGGTTTACGCTTAATTTATCGCGTGAATGAGGCCTAGCCTCTCTGATCAACTCCATAAAGGCGGATTTCCGTGTAAATTAAAAATTTCACCCCCTCCTCGCCGAAATTATCCAACCTGTGTGTACTACATCGAAAGTCTCCGGCCTTAGCTCTCCCACTACAGGCTTCCATTTACGTACACACACCTCTTCGATAACTATGTTGTAGAAGCCATATTGTTTCAACGCCTCGACACTCTTAGCCATATGTTCCACAGTAGTTGAAAATATTGCCAATGTTCCACCTGGCCTTAAGATTTCAACAGCGTTTCTCAAAACACTCCACGGCTCGCCGAGATCTAAAACCACCGCGTCTACTCTAACATTGCCGAATCCAGCCGTAATGACGTCGCGTAGTTGTATCTCTACATATAGGTCTAGACCTACAGATTTGAGATTATGTAGAGCCACTTTGAGATGGCTTAGTCTCTTTTCATAGCTATACACTATGCCGCTTGGTCGAATAAACCAAGCTAACACTGCCGTTAAAAAACCGGACCCCGTACCTGCCTCTGCGACTTTATAGCCAGGCCCTATTCCAAGAGCCTTTACGATATACACCGCATCCTTGGGGTATATGGCTTGTGCCCCTAGTTTAAATTTGTGTTCTATGACGTCGTAAATCGTCGCCGGAAGAGCCTTGAAGCGTATCCCAAGACTTGATTTAATTACAGAGCCGTGGTCTAAATCTACTATCTTCTCTGTATCTATGAACCCCCGGGGGGTCTGCACGACGCCGCTTCCCGCCTTAGCTACTACTCTATAGCCCCCTCCATCTTCTAATAAAAGGACCCAGTCCCCCCTCTTGAACACTGTATTCCTCCCCTACGGATTTTAAAGCCTAGCCATTAAGAACCACTTGTCGAAGTATTTGACTATAGATGTCAACTCTCTCTCGCCTCTATGAACTACTGCGCGATAACTTGTTAAAAGTATATCTGCCTCTTCAAAACCCGCCACGACGCCGGCAATTGACAACGGAGTTATTACCTCAGGCAAGACTTTAAATAACGGCTCTCCCCCCTTTATTCTCAACGTTTTACATAATTGATAAAGCTCTGGCAATATGTTATTGAGTAATTCACACCTTGGGACTCCGCCTAGTCTTACCCCCATGAGTGAATTCAACCCGACATCGGGCTCGTCGCCCCCAATCTTCATGGCAAGAAATGACACCAACTCCGGCGTGACGACTTTTATAAGTTTTCTCCTTAGTAGACTTCTGGGGTGTATAATTGAAGTGTCAACTATCGCCATGTAGGCGAATTCCGCCGCTAAGCTTATTAAAGTGCGCCTTATTTGTGTATCAATTAACGAAAGCACGTGTTTGTATAAAAGAGTTAATAAAAAGCCGACGTATAATCCAATGCCGTAGACGTAACGGGCCCGGTGGGATTCGAACCCACG
>JAWBJM010000006.1:0-39054 GCA_038832545.1 Pyrobaculum sp. | reverse complement strand
ATAGGGGGGGCTCTTCTTTATCGCATTTTCCTTTTATGGCTAGTGGACATCTTGGGTGGAATCTACACCCAGGTGGGGGATTAATTAAACTAGGTGGCTCGCCAGGCGGCACTTTTCTTATCCTAAACCTATTGGCGGGGTCGGGCTCGGGCAGAGCCTCTATAAGCGATTGTGTGTAGGGGTGTAGAGGCTCTCGTATTACGTCTCTAAAAGAGCCGTATTCTACCATTTTGCCGGCGTACATAACTAAAATCTTGTCAGAGAGATATTTTGCAGTGGCTATATCATGTGTTATATACATCATTGTTATATTATACTTTGTTTGAAGCGATCGTATTAAAGACAAGATCTCTGCTCTAATAGAGACGTCTAACATAGACACAGGCTCGTCTGCTACTATGAACTTTGGCCTTGTTATTAAAGCTCTGGCGATGCCTACGCGCTGCCGCTGTCCTCCGCTTAACATATGCGGATATTTATTTATAAAATCTTCCGGCGGGATAAGTCTAACCTCTTCTAGAGCCTTGACTACCCTCTCAAAACGTTCTTTCGGTGGGACTTTTCGCAAGATGAGAGGCTCCTCTAGGATGTATCTTATTGTGTGGTATGGGTTTAGAGAACCAAATGGGTCTTGAAACACCATGGCCGTGGAGAACCTATACCACTTCAATTTGTGTTCAGACTCTTTCGCTATGTCTTTCCCCTCGAAAATAATAGAGCCAGACGTTGGTTTGATTAGCCTTAGCACAGTCCTCCCCAATGTAGTTTTGCCAGATCCAGACTCGCCTATCACCGCCAATACTTCTCCAGGCTCTAGGGTGAAGCTTACGTCGTCGACAGCTTTAACATATTTAGCACGACTAAATAGGCTTTTTTTCACCGAGAACCAAGTTTTTAAATTTTTTACCTCTAGCAGAGGCATATTAGTACAACCAACAAGAGACTTCTGAATTCTCTACAATTTTTACCACAGGCTCTTCTTTATCGCATTTTCCTTTTATGGCTAGTGGACATCTTGGGTGGAATCTACACCCAGGTGGGGGATTAATTAAACTAGGCACGTCGCCAGGTATATGCTCTATAGTTTTTTCCTCACGTAGTGTAGGCATCGCAGCTAAAAGTTTTTGAGAATATGGGTGTTTGGGCGTGCGAAAGAAAATATCAGACGGCGCCACTTCAACAAGTTTTCCTGCGTACATAACCCCCACTTTGTCGGCTATTTCAGAAGCCAACGCTATGTCGTGTGTAATTAAGAGATAGGACAAATTGAATTTTTTCTTTAACTCTTTTAATAAATTCATTATATTTGCTTGAGTTATAACATCTAACGCAGAGGTTGGCTCGTCGAGAATTACAAGTCTAGGCTTCATCATTATGGCAGTCGCTATGACTACCCTCTGCCTCATGCCGCCGGATAACTCAAATGGATATCTATGTAAGACGTCGCTTGGAAGCCCTACTGATTTGAGAGCCTCTTCTGCTATCTTAACGGCCTCTGTTTTAGACATGCCTAAATGGATGACTAAAGGCTCTATCATCTGGTCTTGTATCCTTAGTACTGGGTTTAAAGCATTTAACGAAGCTTGTAATACAATAGAGATTTTTTTCCAACGGACTCTTCTCCTAAGTTCTTCCTCCGACATTTTTGCTATATTTACAATTCCCAACTCTTCGTCGTGTAGTAAAATCTCGCCGCTGAACTCGGCTACGTTTCGTGGCAATAGTCTAATTATAGTAAAGGCTAGTGAACTCTTGCCGCTGCCGCTTTCGCCCACTAAGGCCATTGTCTCGCCTCTCTGGAGTTTAAACGATATGCCGTCTACAGCTTTTACAGTACCTCTCGAGGTGTTGTAATACATCTTTACATTTTTTAACTCTAATAAAATAGACATGACACCCTCTAAATAATCCTATATATACTTACCTCTTCAGATTAAACAATGTATATAACTATAGCAAGCAATCCCACAGTCGATTTAATATACACAAACGAAGGGGTGATTAGAAGATATGGAGGGCCCATATACTATGCCTCAAAGGCGTTGAGAGTATTCAACGTAAAAATAAAGGCAGTGGGGGTGGCGTCGCTTGAAGATATTGAAAATATGAAAAAAGAACTAAATGGAGTAGAGTTGTATATCACGCCAGCAGACGTTACTACTACATTTCTACTGGACTATAGATCAAAGCCTAGAGTTGTGAAATTGTTAAAAAAGCCCTCGGTGGGGGTGGATAAGGTTGATGGCGATGTGGTAATTTTATCGCCAGTATACGACGAGTTAAAGTCGACGTATGTATCTGCGAAAGTTTTGGCAGTTGATCTTCAGGGCTATTTGAGAGCCGGCCTTTCTCTCCCACATGCGGATTTGATACACTTCTCTTACGACGATTTACAACTCACTCTGAAAGAGTTTAAAGAATACGCTGCTCGATGGCCGCGGGCGGTATATACATTGGGGGGAGAGGGCGCATATGTCTTAATAGATAAAGAAATATACTATGTAAACAGCGCAAATTTACAAATAGAGGACGTTACTGGAAGCGGCGACGTCTTTTTTGCAATAGTTACCTACCTACACTTTGTGGCAGGTCTAGATCTATTAAAGGCAGTTTGTGAAGCTAGTAAATATACTGCAGGTTTTCTTCTCCACAAGGCCGTTGTGAGACATGAATTCAATTGTGTTATACAAGCTGTTCAAGTGTAGCTATTTTGGCCAAAATATCTGTCCTAGTGACAATACCCACTAATTTTTCCTCTGAGTTTACTACTAACACTCTGCCAATTCCGCCAGACACCATTAGTCTAATTGCTTCGTGGATATCTTCGTCTTCGTGAATAGTGGGCGGGTCTTTAATCATAATCTCTTTAACTCTTACATCAGTCTTACAATCCGACATTATTTCCAATACTTTAGAAGCCATTAAAAGGCCAATAGGCTTTTTATTATCATCTACAACTGGTACGCCTCTATACCGTCTCTCTATAAATAGTTTAATATATTTACTCACATAGTCGTCAGACTTGGCGGTGACAGGGTTAGGAGTCATAATACTTCTAACCGAAGTTCTGGGGATCGATGTTATAGACGATATCTCTACTAACGACTCAAGATCTGCCTTTATTACTCTGCCTATTAGTACGACCCCACTAGGCAAAGGCCCCACTCTAACCTCTCTATGTATATACCCACTCAAGTCGCCCACTACTCTCATAGAGGCGTACGGTTTATCAGATAGAAGACCGATTATTGTAATATCAAGCGCGTATCCTATGACATTGCCCATAGATACTATAGGCACTGAAAAGGTTTGTCTTGATAAAATATCGGTGGCTTTTGATGTAGGAATATACCCGCCGTGAGGACCCGCCTTACTTACCACTAGACCCATCGATTTAAGTATTGAAAGCATATTTCTAACATAGCCCTCGTGTATACCTAGGGCATTTGCTATATCTTTAGACTTCACCGGTGCGCCTTCTTTGCTATATATCTCCACGAGGGTTTTTAATACATTATATACTGAGTCTGACAAGCCGGCCATATTTATTTTTTCAAAAAAAATATATAACATTTTTGTATCATATTTCAGCGATCGGTCTCACGTTCACATATCGCTTGACCGTTTTCTCATCACTTATGTATAAATTTCTGAAAAAGATTTTTAAAACAGTTCATTTTAGGCTTTAATGTTGGCGCTTATAGTTGATAATGTTCATACAATAATTAAAGAAAGATTAGAAAAACTAAATATAAAAGTAGATTTGAAACCAGGTGTTTCTAGAGAAGAACTTTTAAAAATAGTAAAAGATTACGATATATTGATATTCAGGGGGAGACTAAAAATAGATAAAGAAATTATAGACACCGGCAAGAATTTAAAAATACTGGCGAGATACGGCGTTGGGCTAGACAACGTCGACGTAGACTACGCAGTTAAGAAAGGAGTAGCTGTAGTAAGTGCGCCCCACGCACCTGCGAGGAGCGTCGCAGAGTTGACAATAGGCCTTATGTTAACAGTCGCCAGGAGGATTTCACTACTAGATACTAAAGTAAAAAACGGCGAGTGGCCAAAGGGGAGGTACATAGGCATAGAGCTCTATGGAAAAACTCTCGGCATTATAGGCTTCGGCAGAATTGGGAAAATAGTAGCACAGATAGCAAATGTCCTCGGCATGAGAGTGTTAGCAAGCGATGTAGTAGATGTTAAAAACGAAGTGGAAAAACTGGGGGGGAGGCAGGTGGAGTTAGAGACTTTGTTAAAAGAAAGCGACGTGATTACAATACATGTCCCCCTCACTCCAGACACCTATAGATTGATAAACGCTGAAAGAATGTCTTTGATTAAAGACAACGCCATTATTATAAATACGAGTAGAGGCGAGGTAATCGACCACGAGGCTTTGTTAAAACATATAGATAGACTATGGGGGGTAGGTCTTGACGTTCTGCCCGAAGAGCCGCCGAGGAGTCCGTATTTAAAACAATTGATAAGTCATGAAAAAGTTGTAGTTACGCCACATGTAGGGTCGGAAACGTATGAAGCAATGAGGAGGCTTGCAGAAGAACTCGCGGCGAATTTAGAAGAGGTAATTGTTAGGTTGAGAGTATGAAGTACCTAACGCCTGGCCCTGTACAGTTGCCGAAGTTTGTAATTGATTCAATGGCTAAACAACCGCCGTTTCATAGAGGCGAGGAGTTTAAAAAATTATTTAAAAATGTTTTAGACAAGCTGAGGGCATTGTATGATTCAAACGTCGTAGTGCTGCCTGGCACGGGTACTTTAGCAGTAGAGACAATGATTTACAATTACATAAGTCCAGGTGAGAAAGTTTTGGCGTTGGTATACGGCGAGTTTGGGAAAAGAGCTGTGGAGTCGACCTCTATAAGAGGGGGCAGAGTAATAGAGTTTGAAAACGACATGCCTCCCCCGCCAGACGTCGTTGACGACTTGCTTCGAAAAGAGAGGGACATCAAGGCCGTCTTAATTATACACAATGAGACAAGCACAGGCATAGCGTATAAAGACGTGCGGAGGTTAATTGACGTAGTTAAGGCCAACGGCGCTTTGTTATTAGTCGACAGCGTCTCTGGCTTCCCGGCCGAGCCGCTTCCGCCTGGTGTAGACGTCGTCGCTACGGCTTCTCATAAAGCGCTTCTGGCGCCTCCAGGCGCGTCAATTCTATATATAGGTCAAACTCCTCGCGCTACAGAAGGCGTGCCGACAGTTATGAATTTGAAAAAGTTTATTAAAATGGCCGAGGTTTTGGAGACGCCATACACGCCGCCTATTTCAATATTATATGCCTTAGATGCCTCTCTAAGCTATATACTTGAACATAAGAACGAGTACTCGGAAATACATAGACAACGCGTTGAGTATCTATACACACACCTCAAGTTCAAGCCCATACCACCAGAGCCTTTACGCAGCAATACAGTCACTGCGTTCTATTGTGAGAGGCCTAGAGAAGCAATTTCAAAACTTAGAGAGGCGGGTTACGTAATAGCAGGCGGAATGTATAAGTATAGAGAAAGGTCTATAAGAATCGGCGTTATGGGAGATATAACATTTGAAGATTTAAAAAAGGTAGTAGAGGTGTTAAATGGTCTGGCTTGACGAAGCAAATTGTAAACTTTGTATAATTGTTTCACGCACTGGCGACTTAATAAGACTTCAGCGACCTGACAGACTGCCAGAGATTCTAAGAGAGCTCTCCCAGTTGGTAGAAAAAGAAAGCCGCAGCGAGGCCTTTGCCTACAGTTTTCAAAAAGTGGCCGCGTTAGTAGAAGACAAAGACCCATACAGCAAATATAAAGAAAAACTCACAGCTATTGGTAAAAAAGTGGCAGAGGCAGTCAGATCGAGGCTGAGGCAAATGTCGTGGGATTTAAAAACTGCTTTGAGAATAGCCGCCGCGGCTAATATAGTAGACACGAGCGTACTGGGCTACAGGCCGAAAAAACTGGAAGAGGCAGTGTGGGATCTCCCGGCGATTGAAGAAGATGTTGATTTGCCAAGAGATGTATATTATGTTTTAGACAACGCCGGAGAGGCCCAGATAGATTTAGTAGTGGCAGAGGCTTTAGAAAACAACGGCATAAGAACCACCTTTGTAGTGAGATCAGAGCCTTATGAAATAGACGTGCTTAAAAACGACCTACTTGGGTATAAAGTAGCCACTACGCCTGGCAATATTTCGCCAATTAGGTGGATAAGAGACGGCTTTATTCTAGCGAAAGGAATAGCTAATTTTGAAGCCTATATAGAATGGGGGACGCAGCCCGCTTTGTTGTTATTTAGAGCTAAGTGCGACGTCTTGGCTCGTTTGTTTTCAGTGCCGAGAAACGCGCCGATAATAATCAGTGGAGATAGAGCAAAATTATTTAGCCGAGCACTATGAGTTTCACTGGGATGCCGTTTTTGTATTGGACAAATATCCTAAGTGACTCCAGTCCCCCCTCTCTCACGACTGATTGAACTACTTCTCTTACTTTTTTCAATACGGACAGCGTGTCTACCATATGTCTATACGACTCTTCTAAAATTTCATATCGTGTGATAGGGCTTGGATCTATATACAGTTGGAGTCCTGTTATTTCAATAGGTGCGCTTTTTTCTGTAGTGCCAGAGCTGAATTTTTTCAAAAGCTCTTGTAGTTTCTTGTACCGTTCTAACAAGGGTTTGATACTTTCTAACTCTGTATTTATGGACTTTACTAAATCTTCAAGTTCATTTATCTCTCTCCCAAGCTCTTCGAGAAACTGAGACGCGCTTTGGAAACTTCTTACACTATAAACATCCATAAATATATCTACACGTGTAGTTTATAAGTACAACGTTCATATATTATAAGAAGTTATGAGTGGCACCACACACAGTAGGAGAAGGCGTGTACTGGACACAGTAGCTGAGAACTTAGTAGGCCTAACTAAAGAGATTATGTAATCCAGGAATTTTTCTGTACCAGCGGACCTCGGTACTTGTTTAGTTCTATTCGATAGTCTCCCCTGCCTAAATGTTTTTCTATACACTCTGATATGTGTGTATACTTACGCCGCTTGATTATATATACTCTAGAGCCTTGTACAAATGGCCCCACTACGTCTTCGCCTAGGTACTTCTCCACAAAGACGTCAACTGCGTCGTCATATACAGGTGGACCTCTATGGAGAATGTAGGGCGGCAGTTCGACGCTCTCTACAACATATACTAATGCCACATATGTCTCGTCGTCGCTCTCTACTCCCCAGCGGTAGACTTTAAAGCCGCACTCTCTAAGCCATTTATATAGAGATCTTCCTCTTTTCTTAAATCTCCCCCACACCACCTCGGGAGGCTCTTGTGGATATGTAAAAACCACCTCTACGGTATTAAGCATCAGAGCTGACTTTGTCGACGGTGTGAAATACGAAATAGATGGACGCTTTAAGAATCTCCTTGAGGCTAGAATAAATGTAGACATAGATGTTAAAGACACCGCAGCGGCTGCGTTTCTAGACGGGTCTACTGGGTCTATGAACACTAGTGGTGCTCTAAACTTTGCTCCATCTCCAAACGTAATATATGTTTTAAATGGTCTCCAATTCGCCGCGGCTCTTAGCACATTTAGAAATGATCCATAGTACGCTACCAACAGCTCTGTTAAGTACCCAGAGAAACCTTCAATCTTTATTTCTGCTCCGTATATCCCTACACCTCTAAGAAATAATTTAAGTACTCTTACATCACGCTTCATTTCTTCATTAAGTCTTTCAATAAGGAATTGATGATGTAGTGGCGTCCTGTCAGCTGCCGTTAGAGGCCGCTCGCCCATTGCTATTTTATAACATGGGACTACGTCTACTTCATATCTCCCTATACGCGCCGTTAGATACGGATGCTGGGCATATCTTAGCGAAATAGGTACTCCCACCTCTCTCAAATTTTTTACTAAAATCTTTAGAACGTCTTCAAGTTTAACATCTCTATTATGAATTACTACAAAGACGTCGATGTCTCTTTGACCAGGTAGCCAAGTGGATCTCGCGGCGGATCCATACACATCTACATCAGCCTCAATATTGTTGTTCTCAATAATTTCTCTTATTAGTTTTTTAGCTAAGTGAGCCGTCTCTCTTAACTCTTTTTCTTCTTCTCTATCGGGGGTCGTTAATCTATATGCCTCTTGGAGGACTTCTTCTATTTTCACATTAGATTTTGGACGAAAATATCACTATATATAGGTCCCCTCGGGGTTAGGACAGATTTTTTGAGTTTTACTTTGTCTATAGTGACGGTGCCTATTTCAATCGAGGTGTTTTGTTTTATAAAGTCTTGTAGTTTGTTTACGCCGCGGCCGCTTTTGATTCTAGCTATGGTGAGGTGAGGCGTGAATTCTCTCTCTTCTATATGTGCTGCGTGTCTATCTACGAGGCCTCGGACTAACTCAGCGAGTTTTATCAAATCCTCTCTGCCTTTTGCTACGCCGATCCATAAAACTCTTGGCTTACTCACGTCGGGAAATACGCCGAGTCCTGACAGCTGTATTTCAAATTTGTTGTATCTAAGTGTAGAGAGAGACTTGGCTATTTGCTCAACTTTTTCTATTGGCACTTCGCCGAGAAATCTTAATGTTATGTGGAGGTTTTCTTTCTCAACAACTTTGGCGTCTAGGCCTAGTTTTTGAAATTCTCTTTGGATGTGTTCTATCTTCCTAACAATTTCTACGTTGTCTATGTCTACCGCTACAAACGACCTTATTAAAGTCATGGCCTTAGGCTATACGCCCACTTGGCCAATAAGTCACATGTATGTGGAGAGATAAAACTGACTCCGCATCTATCAGCATACGGACAGTAGACACAGGGGATGGCCAACAGCGTCCTCATTTCTTCAGTTAGAGACGTAAAGTCTATCGTAAACGTCTCAATGGTCTGTTCTCTAATTTTACTAAGTAGGCGGTATGCTTTCTCAGATAGCCTTATTACATAGACCCCCCTCTTGTTTCCTCCCACTCTCTCTCGGACAATAAGCCCTCTCTTCTCGAGTCTAGCCAGTATAGGCAAGCCGGTCTTGCTGTCGATGCCTATATATTTCCAGAGGTTTCTCTGTTGGTAGCTCCCGCCCAGTCTCTCAATACCTTGGAGTATTTGTATCTCTACTTCAGTCAATACGTCAGATTCTTCAGAGAACTCTTGCGAAGACACATTTTAAAACTTTTAAATCTTTTAAAAATTTACAAAGGGCTTTAAACTGTAATCTCTACGTAGAGAGTGTTAGATAGCTCTTTTAGCAACTCTCTAATAGGCCCTTCGGTAGAGTCTGCCGCTCTTGCGAGCTCTTTTTGAGTGACTTCTACACCTGCTATATAACACGCGTAGTACACAGCGGCTGCGGCGAGGACTTGTGGCTTTCTGCCATTTCTTATCCGTGGCGACACTGTTATGTAACGTAAGATGTCTACTGCAATTCTTTGGACTTCTGCTGTTTTCTCATCGCCAATGCCGAGGGAGGATACAATCTTTGGTATGTATATCCGGGGGTCTACTCGGGGTATTTTTATCCCTAATTCACTAGCTTTTTTCGTCAACTCCATGTATGCAGACATAAATTGAGACCTGTCAATCCCCAATTTTTCTATTAAGTTCTTTGCCGTAACTGACGCCAATCCATATTTCTTCATTGTGAAATAAAGCGCAGCTGAGTAGCCCTCCAGCCTTGGAGCACTGTAGCCAGCTTCGTATAGTTTTTTGTAAAAAGTCACTGTTTCATCTATTACAACCCTAGGCACTCCGAGTTTTTCTCTTGCCGATTCTAAGAACTCTCTTATATCAATTTCCACACGCTCCAGCGGTGTTGATACAGGTCTTGAGAACTTCCTCAAGCTAATTGCCTTGAGTTTATCAGCCACTTTTATATTACCCGACTCAATTTCACCTATAGATGTGCCTATGGGGCCTATATGGGCTCTAGAGGACTCTGGCCTACGCCACTCCGGTCCAAGGTCTGCTATATTTTCTTTAATTACTGTACCGCAGACTCTACAAGTGATCTGTCCTCTTTCGTCATCTATTACTACGTCGTTTACCGACCCACAGACGGGGCAGCTGTGCTCCTCTACTTCGAAGAGTAACCTCCTTGTCATTTTCTCTTTTTTCTCTCAATGTCTTGGATTTTTACATACAGAGGCTTTCCGAGAATTTCACTGTCTTGTATAACTGGCTTTATAAGCCCATATGGGTTGTTTATATTTCCAATTACGTCGTAGAGAATTCCAATTTTTTTCATTGTGTAATTGTAGACGTTGAGATATAGGGGAGGGACTTGTTCAAGCTTAGCCACTAGATTGCCAAGGCGTGAGTAGTGAAGAGCATAGCCAATACGTCTCATAAAAACAACTTAAGCCAAGTTTAATAAGAGTTGTTTAGCCAATATCTACATAATACATAGATAGAATTTATATACCCCTTAATTAGGCAGATTTGTGAAACTCGGCGCGTTTTACAAAGGCGGAGATTTAAAAAAACCTACTGGAGGCAAAAAGAGAAGAGTTAGAAAAACTAAAAAAAAGGCGCTAGGCGGCGGCCCTCCAAAAATTCCAAAACTCGGCGAAAACGACGTGAGGTATGTAGAAAGAGTGAGAGGAGGTAACGTCAAAATAAGAATTAAAGAGGTTAGATACGCCAATGTATTCATACCTAAAGAAAAAAAGTGTGTCAAGGCTAGGATTTTGTCTATTTTATCAACGCCGGCCAATGTGGATTATGCAAGACATAATTTTATAGTCAAGGGCGCCGTTATTCAAACAGAGGTGGGCAAGGCTGTGGTTACCTCAAGACCTGGCCAAGACGGTGTTGTTAACGCAGTGGTTATAGAATGAAGAAAAAGAGTGGGCGGGTGTTTTGGCTAGTCTATATAGACTCCTCGGTCCCTAGGTCTAGAGGGCGTATAATTCCTAGAAATAGAGGAGTTAGTAAACCCACGGCTCCCGAAGTAGCGAAAGCCTTAGAGAGATTAGGTTATAAATTCCATGTTTTTATGGAAAAGAAATACCCCCCGGTCTGGTATGAAGAGAGACTAAGCGGATACTTTGTAGTTGAGACAGAAGAGGATATTAGACGCATAGCTCTTAAAGTCGCAGAGGAGATAAGACAAATGAGGTCTTAATGTATACAGTTTTTTTCATAGGCACTGCAGGTTCTGGAAAGTCTACTTTAGTATCTGCGCTGTCTAATTGGCTGGAGGATCAGGGATATGACGTGGGGATTATTAACTTAGACCCCGCGGCTGAGTTTCTCCCATATGTGCCAGATATAGATATCAGAGATAGAATAAGCGCGAGGAAGATTATGAAACAGTACAGACTGGGGCCTAACGCCTCTATAATAGCCGCAGTTGATATGGTGGTTACAGAAATTGAGAGAATTAAAGAAGAAATGGAGGTGATAGGCGCGCCTATGTATCTAATAGACACGCCTGGGCAGATGGAGCTTTTTGCATTTAGACAAAGCGGCGCTTATTTAGTACAGAGGCTTTCTGATGTACACAGTCTAGTGGTGTATGTAGCAGATGCTTCATATGTACAGACTATTGAAGGCTTTGCGACGACTATGTTACTGGCGCTTTCGAGTAGAATACGGTTTAAAAAACCACAAGTCTTAGTAGTTAATAAAGTGGATCTATTGTCTGAGGAGAGCGTGTTGAATATATTAAATTGGGCTGAAGACCCAGAGAGTTTACTAACGGCGATAGACCTCCCCCAGTTTGAAAAAGAAATTTTAAGATCGGTGGCTAATATGGGGGGGTTTATAGAGCCGTTGTTAGTCTCTGCGAAAACTCTCGAGGGGCTTGATAAATTGTACTACCAAATACAACTCCACTACACTGCTGGCGAAGATAATCAACTACCGCCTTGATAGGGTTTGATGTGCTCGGCCGTAGTTATAATTATTTTCTTCTTTTCTCCGAGGTAGGTCTCTATTACATACGCCCTACCTCTTTTTCCAATTACAGTGCCTACTTTGCCTTGGTATCTACGATGAGGCGCGTTTGAGATATATGTTGGGTCTATGTCTATCACTACTTTATCGCCTTCTTTATATTCGTAAAGGAGGCGAGACAAGCCGGGCATTCCACGTTGACGAGGTTTTTTAGTTAGAATTTTTCTACTTTTGTAACGATAACCATGGGTCCTCTTAACCATAGCATGTGTCAATCTACAAGTTATTAAAACTTTTCAGAGACGCATAAGTTAAAAACTTAGACTTGTCTAAATAGGCGTGAAGAAGATCCGTAGGTCTGAGGAAGTGACAAATGCGAGATCTTTAGAAATACTAAGGGCGCTGGCTACCACATACACTCTATCTGATGAACAAAAAAAGACGCTTGATTATTTAGAAAAAACTGTAAAAAGAACATCAGATGAGAGTGAACAGTTAGTCAAGCGCCTCATGGAGAAATTTGGGTTTACTAAAATAACTGCTATTCAATTAGTGAATTTGTCAATAGAGAGTATAGAAGAGTTAAAGTTCTTATTAACACATTTAGAAAGGAGGGAATATTCAGAAACTGAATTAAAAGAATTATACAAAGTATTAACAGAACGATGAAAAGAAAAGAAGATTATGCATATGTCATAGACGTTATACCGCCCGAGGTGGCAGTATATAAACTGCCTCCAAAAATAAGGAGGGAGTTCCCCCACGATGTCCTATATGCCCACCTAGTAGGGGAGGAACACTTCACATTATTAGAAGTCACAATAAAGAGAGGTGTGTCTATAGAGTTGGGGGAGAGAGTGTACGTTGGGCCCGGCGCCAGAGACAAAATAGACAAGATCGTAAGGAGGATTAAGTACGAAGATCTTCAACCACAAGGTAGAGAAAATCTCAGACATATAATAAAGAAAATAGTTGAACAACAAGAGACGCGTTTTTTAAAGTGGTT
Source organism: Pyrobaculum sp. (assembly GCA_038832545.1). Taxonomy (GTDB): domain Archaea; phylum Thermoproteota; class Thermoprotei; order Thermoproteales; family Thermoproteaceae; genus Pyrobaculum. Next base: position 26,127 of record JAWBJM010000006.1, on the reverse strand, counting down.
TAACGAAGCAGGCCCGATAACGCTTAAGCTACATAGTTTAGAGCTTTTAAGAGGCATTGGGAAGAAAAAAGTTCAAGAAGTGTTAGAAGAGAGGAGAAAAAAACCATTTAATTCCTTTGAAGAGGTAAAAAATAGAGTGGGGATAGATCTAGTGGAGTTGATAACAGATAGAATTCTTAGAGAGATAATGGGAGAGGACCCCTATTATATATTCGCCACGCCGCCCCCTATTTCACAATAGCCTATTTTACTCTTACAATTTTAAACCTGTCTAGTATTTGCCAGACTTCTACCTCTGCCCCCGTGGCGAGTCTCCCCCTCGCCTCTTCTTCTACATACTTCATTGAAACTTCAATAGTCTTATAGTCCCGCATATCCATTAGTTGAATAGTGTCTCCAGTTATAGAGAGTATCTGTGCGTTAAACTTCTCAATAATTGGAACTTCTACCTGGGCGTCTACTGGGAGGCTTAGAGTTCTCTTTCCCCCATCGAAGACCCCTACGGCCACTATCCTAGCCTTGGCGCTGCCGTGTTTCCCAGTTTTTGACTTTTCTATTTCTACTACTCTACAAGGCTCTCCGTCTATGACGACGTAAGAACCTTCTTTTAGTTCACCTGCCTCTACGTATCTCGTCGACATAGGCTCTACAAGGTAGAGATATATAAATTTTAGACACAGGAATAGTTAAGAATTTCGCTACATTTAGCCAACTCGGTAGGTATCTTAGGCACAGCCTCCACTATGACTTTTTTTATAATGCCGATTTTCTCTATCATCATTTTCTCTACAGCCTCTGCAGTGACAGGCTGGTGCGGCACCCATATGTCGTAATCTGTCACTAACGCAATTAAGCCGTAGCACATCCCCAACTCTCTTGCTAAGTTTATCTCCGGCACTAGAGTCATACCAATTATATCACAGCCGTACACCTCTCTCCAAATTTTCGACTCTGCTTTTGTGCTAAACCTCGGCCCCTCTATACAGACGTAGCACCCCCCGTCGTGGGTCTTGTTGTATTTTCTAGCGGTGTCAATTAATACTTGTCTTATCTCTTGCGTAAACGGCTCCAGTCCTATTTGTATATGACACGTCCTAGGCCCGTCGTAGAACGTATACTCTCTAGACTTCGTCATATCTACAAACTGATCTGGTACTACAAAATCGCCGGGCTCGTAGTCTTTTCTCAATGAGCCCACTGCGCTGACTGCAACTATAGACCTCACGCCTAGTGTATATAATGCGTATATATTGGCGCGGTAAGGAATTTTATGTGGTGGATATTTATGACCCCGTCCATGTCTCGGCAGAAATGCAACGACTCTCCCAGCTACTCTACCCACAATTACGTTATCTGAAGGAAATCCATAAGGCGTGTGTATCTGCACTTCTACGGCGTCTTCAAACACCCCAGGGTCGTAAAGCCCACTGCCGCCTATAATACCTATTTTTGGAAACTCGTCGAATTTCAACTCCTCAGGTCTTTTTGGGGGCTGAGTCAACTTTATTATCATAAAAGGTAAAATTATTACTAATTTTAACATTTATGGAAATATTCGCACCGACGCCGAATGAGTTAATTAGAAAATACGGCGCCAAGAAGATTCAAGATGACAAGTACGAAATTTCTGTTCTAAATTTGCCGTGGGTCTATAAAAAGTCTATAGACATATATATATCTCCAGATAAAACATATATAATAGAGGGCGTTAGTGTAGATGGACTAAGCCCTCCTTGGGAAGTTTACATTGCTCTAGTTGACGAAGTTGGTGAATACGGAGTGGGCTACATAATTTCACGACGTAAAAAATTTTTTAAATGTGTCTATAAACATTATACAAAACCTATTAAACTACAGACAGCTCAATATTTAATCATTAAGCCTCTTGAACTTTATTTAACAGATATAGACGGCGTAATAAATTGTGTAGATAAGTCTTTTAATGCAAAATACATCGTGGCGCTTGTAAACGCCCCCGTGGAGTTATTAAATAGTATAAAAGTAAACTTCATGCCTGTAGTTAAAGAAATGTTTAAATATCAGTAGTTACTGTTAATCGGAATGGAGATAAAAATACCTGGCCAAGACGCCGAAGACATAATTAGTCAATTACTAGGGCAGTCCGAGGACAAGTCTCTAATTCAAACGATTACAAAAGAGAAGGCGCTTGTCAGAATTAGGCTGGAAAATAGGAGGGGTCACTATGTGACAATAGTTGACTTCGGGAATTCAGAAGATGCGAAACAATTAGGGATTAAAGACATGGCAAGAGAGTTAAAGAAAAAACTAGCGGCAGGTGGGACTATAAGAGATAGTTGGATAGAAATCCAAGGCGACCATAGGCAGAAGGTTAAAAAACTACTTATTGAAATGGGTTTTAGAGAAGAGAACATCTTAATAGATGAAGGAGTTTCGGAGGCGTAAGATTCAAGAGGCTTTAGAGAAAGGAGACTATAGAGCGCTCTCGCTTCTTTGTCTTGAACTACTCCAAGTAGACGACTGGCCAGAGGGTTGGAGAAAGATGAATATGTTGGTGGAGATGAGTGGAGAGTATGTATTGGCTAAGTTCATGGCGTCTGCGTACGCTCTATACAAATTATACGACGTGTTGTCCCCGGCGACGAGGGAATTCATCGCTAGAGACGTAGTGATTTGTCTAGAAAAAACTGCACAGGTCATAGATACTCTATCTCAACAAGGGGGTTTTGGAGATATACATGGACAACTAAATGCTTGAGCTGTCTCAAAACTATAGTTTTTTCTCTCTGTATAGAACTTAACTTTCCACTATTGGTCTTAACCTCCACTGCGAAAAAAACGCCGTCTTTATATGCAAAGAGGTCGATGGATTTTAACACACGTCGATGTTCTAAAAGCGTTTCTGCAGTCTCGGCTAGTTTTACAAACTCCCCAAGCGTCTTCTCTACACACTTCTTCACACACGGCGCGTAGAGACTTCTCTCTATCTCAGTAGCTTCTACTGCATCAATATCTATACACTTTCCACGCCAATATACCACAGAGACGTAGCCGCTCTTTGTAGGTATCGATATACGCAGCGGGACTTTAGGCTCTGTTTTACATTCACCACTTACTACACGGTAGAGAGCCGCCATTTCTAATAGTTTTATAAATTGGTCTGGGCGCCACACTGCATAGCCATTTTCTTTGAGAAACTCCTCCGCCAGTAGCTCTCCCACTCTGCCTACCCACTTCACATTTTAGCCAAAGTGGGGATCCCCAAGATGTAGAAACCAGCTTCTAACACAGTCTTTACAGAGTTCACCAAGGCCAGTCTAAAGTTTCTAACTGTCTCCTCTGCCTTGAGGACTGGCGCTTTTTCATAATAGCTATTGAAGACTAGGGCCAGTCCGTCGAGGAATTCTGCGACGTAGTCAGGCCTTAGATTTCTCACAGCCTCTCTCACAACACTTGGCCACTCGGCTATTTTTAGAATCAACTCCCTCTCTTCTGGAAGTATTTCTTTGGGTATTTTGACCTCTCCCTCAAGCTGTCCCTTTTCTAAAATTGAATAAGATCTCACATAGGTGTACTGTAGAAACGACCCAGAGTTTTGTCTTAGATTCAGTACAGTCTCCCATTTAAACTCTATAGGCTTCCGAGGTCCCGTAGAGAGAAACGCATATCGAATGGCGCCTACGCCAACTCGTTCTGCTATCACGCCGGCGATTTCCGGAGCCTTTTCTTTAACTAGAGCGGCAGATCTCTCTGCCGCTTCGTCTAATATTTCATCTAGAGAAATATACTGACCCCTCCTCGCTGACATCTTTGTGCCAGGTAGATTTACTAACTCATATGCGTAGTGTACAATCCGCCGCGCCTCATCTACATATCCAAGGGCGTATAGGATAATTCTCACATGTGCTTGTTCGTGTGTTTGTTCAGTAGAGACAACTCTAATGACTTTGTCAAATCCTAATCTCGCCTGCCACAACGCATACGCCACATCTCTACTGACGTATAGAGTTGTGCCGTCTGACCTCGTCAAAGTCACAGGCGGGATGAATTTAGGCAGATCTAAAACATCCCATAGGTTGAAATCCTCTACGAATTTATCTGCTCTAAATACAATAGCCCCCTCTTTATTTTCTATATACTGTGGCCATTTTTTCATAAGCTCTTTTACTATCGCCACTGCGGCTCCATTCCACACAGTCAACTCACTTTCATAGTCCCACTTCTCGATCTCGACGCCGAGTCTACTCAAAGTCTCAATCTGGCCTTTGAGAACTAAGTCTACTACTTCTCTTACCATTTTCTTTACCTCCTCGTGTCCAGACTCATATTTCCTATTTAATTCCACTGCCTCTCTCATTACATCACGTCGTCCAAAGACCTCTACTAATTTGTCAACTAACTCTCCCTCGGCTTCTTTAAGACGCTTTAGAACAGACACCCACTCGTCTAATTCTCTAATAATTTCTCTCTTCTCGTCATCGCTTTGTTTTTTCTCTATCTCAGACTTTAGTCTACTAATCTCCGCAATGGCGTTGACTGCGGAGTATATATGGCCAACGACTACGTCTGGTTTATGAATTCTCACTCTATTAGCCACCTCATTTCTAACCGCTTGGTAGCCAATCGCTGCGTACATCACTTGAATACCACAGTCGTCGACATAGAAATGTGTCTCTACATTATTACCACAGAACTTTAGTAGACGTACCAAAGAGTCTCCAAGTATTGCATTTCTCCCATGCCCTATGTGGAGTGGGTGGATAGGATTTGCAGAAGTATGTTCAATAAGAAACGAGCCGACTTTACATTCCTCCGTCACGCCGTATTTCTTTCCCATTTTCGCCACATAATCAAAAACTAGCTCTGCTATTTTGTCTACTTTTACATCAACATTTAGATACAAACCCTCTAAAGATAGACTCTGTAAATATTGAAAACTCTTATTTCTAAACTCATCAACTACCTTAGCCAATTGAGTAGGGGAGATTCTATATTTATGGAATTTAGCAGAGAAATAGCCATACCGCTTTGTCCGATCCACCTCTGGAACTTCTCTCAGCCCAAGCGCGCTAGCCACCTCGGCCAAGACTGCTTCAAACTCTTCTTTCGCAGGCCTCAGGGGATCCACATTTCTTATAAAAACCCTCTATAAATACTTAAGAAAACTTTAAATACAGCACTGACACACCGTAACTATGTCTGGCGAAGTAAAATATTCGCCATATGAAGACGCAGTGGCGGGTCTAGTAATACAAATACTAGGGAGGACGGGCATAGCCGGCGAAGTCACACAAGTCAAAATAAAAGTACTAGAGGGGAGAGACAAGGGGAGAGTACTCACAAGAAATGTAAAGGGTCCTGTTAGACTAGGTGATATTGTAATGCTTAGAGAAACAGAAAGAGAAGCGAGAAGAATTACGGCAAGATGAAAATCTACAAGTGTACATTCTGCGGGGCGACTATACCGCCTGGCTACGGCTTAATGTACGTAAAAAAAGACGGCGCAATACAGAGATTCTGTAGTAGGAAATGTTTTGTAAGCGCTATAAAACTAAAGAGAAACCCAAGAACTTTGGCCTGGGTTAGAAAAAGACAGAAATCTACCTCCTAGCGCCGGGTATAGGTATAGCGTTAAGCCCGTGTTTAGCTCTAATCTCGTTTATCTTCCCAACTAATGCCTCTAATTCGCCAGCAGCCTGTCCAGACTCTATTACCACAGCCGCCGCAGCTGATACATTAATCCCGGCGGCCTTCCCCAGTTTTTCTTTAGATGGAACATATACATACGGCACTTTTTTCTCTTCACATAACAGTGGTAGATGGGCCACCACCTCCGGCGGGTCTACGTCTTCTGCTATTAACACAAGTTTTGCCAAGCCCCTCTCCACAGCCTTAGTTGTCTCGTTTGTCCCCTTCTTTATCTTCCCAGTCTGTTTAGCAATAGACAAGATCTCCAACGCCTTCTCTGCGACGTCTGGGGGTACTTCAAATCTCACATAAAATGGTTTGCCTGGTGGTGGATTTGCGTAGAACGTCTTTGGATCTATAGCCACTGCCATGGCGTTGAAAAAAGAATTAGCTATATAAATATTTACACCTATTTTCTAAGTCTTTCTAACTCCTCTTTACTGAGAGTCTTTGTCGGCTTCTCTGCCACAATGCCCTGTGGCCTGTAGAGTAGAATTAATATAATTAATAAGCCAAATATCATGTACTGGACGTATATGGGGTCTACTTCAACCACTCTCTGTATAGCCTCTTTGTTCAAACTAATTAGTCTATCAGCGGTTATATACACAGCGGCGCCGACCAACGCCCCCACGTTGTTGCCTATACCTCCTATGACTAACATAGCCCACGCAATAAAGGTGTAGAGAGGAACATATTCACTCATTATGACAAACCCTCTGTAGAACGCAAATAATGCACCGGCGACTCCTCCGACGGCAGATGCAATAGCCAAAGCCCTTGTTCTGTATTTTACAATGTCTTTTCCAAAAACGCGAGCTGCCGTTTCAGCATCTCTAATAGCTCTAAGAGACCGCCCAAAGGGCGAATTAACTAATCTCTCCATTAGGATGAATATGAATACGAAAATTAGAACGCTTATTATGAAAAAGCCCCAGGGCCTCCCATCGCCTAGCCAGATAAATGGATCTGGTATATATGTCCCAAACACTCCACAAGCCAACTCGGGGGTATAAGTTGTGACTACTCTAAGCGCCTCTGCGCTTACGAGAAGTAAGATACCAAGGTAATCTTCACGTAATCTCAACGCAGGGCCAGCCATTAAAATTCCAAATACGCCAGCCACTACAGCGGCGAGTATAAGTGAAAGCAAGAAAAATAAAATAGCCTCAGCTGGGTTTATTAGAAATATTCTTTCTATTTCGCTTTTAATAAAGATTTGATAAACACTACAATACTCGCCGATGTTTTTTAATGGATCTACGCCAAATTTTTGAATTATATAACTACTGTGGATCAGGAGGACTAACTTTACCATAATTCCACCTACGACAAATCCCCCAAGCGCCAAGAACATCACTTTTCCAAACTGAGGCAGCCCCAGCTGCCCGGCGACGAGATTAAGCCCTAAGACGTATATAGCATATATTACAATTAAGACTGCGGTTTCTCTAATTAAAACTAATAGTGGGCTGAGATCGGTCATACTTTCTTCTGTGTAATTTTTGAGATTAATCCCACAAGACCCTGAGGTGCAATTAATAATATGATAATGACTGCAATTAGTGGAATAAGCAATTGAAATTCTGTAGGTATGTTAAGCGGCCGGAGCAAATACGCCTCACCTAATACAATACTCGTTCCTACTACGTAACCCCCCAATACCGCTCCGTATATATTGCCCAATCCACCCACTACTGACGCCACAAATATCAGAGGTAGCCTCAACCATCCCAATTCTGCAGTCGCTGGATATACCATAGCCATGTATACACCAGCTATGGCTGTGACTGCCCCGATAAGAAGCCACGCCACTGCAAAAACTCTCTCTACATTTACACCTAATGACTTAGCTGTGTATAAGTTATCTATACTCGCTCTCATTACTATACCATATCTAGTTTTATAAAGTAGAATATATAGACCAGTTAATGTCAAAATTAGGACTATGGTACTATTTATCAGAGTTGACGTAGGTAGATCCAGGCCGGGCCATATTAACTCCCATCTCGTGAGTAATATATTTCGCGTCAATTCTCTGTATACACTTTGGACATAGTCTAATATCATAGCAATTGGCGCATATAGTATGTAATGAAGTCCAAACGAGGCGATCATTAAAGTAGTTATACTTGCGCCTCGTCTTATTAAAGGTCTAAAAACTCCCATATATGAAGCTAACCCAACTAAAGCACCTGCCAACGCCACTAGAGGAAAAGTTAAATAAATATTATCAATGCCTAGCGGAGTAAACAGGAAAATAAGTGTAAAATAACTCGTATAGGCGCCTACTGTAGCTAAATCACCGTGTGCAAAAGAAGGTATCCTCGTAGTAATGTATGTTAAATTAAGACCTAATGCAAGTAGAGCAAAAATATTTGAAAATATTATAGCCCTAACTAAAATACTATAGTCTATTATCTCCATAGACGTCAAGGGTATATGACTCTTAATAAATATTTTGAAATAAAGATATATATAGATACGAAAAATTTATATATAGCGCTAAAACAAACCTCATGGCATCAAAATCTATATTATTGGTAGGCCTAGTGGCGATAGTAGTTGTTGTAGCAGTGGTTGCACTACTATTAACACAACAACAACCACAGACAACTCCAACGCCTACCCCGTCACAAACTCCAGTGAAGACTGTAGTTATCGGCGCCGCTTTGCCTTTGACTGGTGGATTAGAGTCTTATGGTAGAACAGCTAAAGTGGCTGTAGAATTGGCTGTGGAAGATGCTAATAAATTGTGTCAAAACATGAAATTCGAAGTAGTAGTCGAGGACACAGCTACTAGTCCAACACAAGCGTTGTCAAAAATTCAGGCTATGTATGGTAGAGGAATTAAACTTATCGTTGGTCCCATGTCCAGTGCAGAAGTAAGCGCGGTGAAGTCATTCGCCGATACAAATAGAATTATAATATTCAGTCCATCTTCTACGTCGCCTCTCTTAGCAGTGCCTAATGACTATGTCTATAGAATAGTGCCGACTGATGCAGTGCAGTCAATAGCTCTGGCAGAGCTATTGGTTAAGTTAGGCATTAAAAAAGTCGTCATGGTGTTTAGAAACGACGCGTGGGGTAAGGGCCTTAGCGACGCCTTGGTAAGAGAGGCCAGAGCCCGTGGTATAGAAGTATTAGCCGTAGAGGGCTACGACCCAGCCCCAGGCGCATTTCCTACAGCAGCGCCTGCTGCAGTAGAGAAAGTTGCAAGGGCTGTTGGCGCCCCTGCGCCAGATGTGGCTTTTGTAATAATTTCTTTTGAAGACGATGGATTGATTGTAATGAAACGTGCGGCGGAAGATCCGGTTTTGAGTAGAGTAAGATGGATTGGCACAGACGGCTTCGCCTACAGTAAATCGCTTATTGAACAAGTAGGTAGAGAGATGGCTTCAGTTAAACTACTTGGCACTGTGACAGCTCCAGTAGATACTAAAGACCCCAAGTATGTTGAGTTTAAGGAGCGCTTCAAAGCTAAGGCTGGTGTAGAGCCTAAGGCGTATGATCCATATGCCTACGATGCTGCTATGATGCTTATGCGTATAGTCTGTGAATTAGGTACTGACGACCCAGTAAAAGTAAGAGAGACATTAGAAAGATGGGGTAGGGAGGGGAGGTATAAAGGCGTTACTGGAGTGGTTTATCTAGACGAAGCCGGCGACAGAGCCTATGCGAACTATGTAATTTGGGGCGTGGTGTTAAAAGACGGCAAGCCTCAATATGTAGACGCTGGCTATTTCTACGGAGTAGAGCGTAGAATTGAGGTATTCGACGAGGGGAGAGAACTATTTAGATAAATTACTTTTTTAAACAACTGTTTTTCACACTTTGTGTATATCTTAGTCGCAGAGGGTGTTGTAAAACAGTTCGGTACATTTAGAGCGTTGGACGGAGTCGATATAGAAGTTGAGAGGGGGAAAGTTACTCTAATTATTGGCCCCAATGGCTCTGGCAAGACTACTTTTGTAAATGTGGTGACGGGGGTTTATAAACCAGAGGAGGGGAGAGTGTATTATTTTAACAACGAGGCGAAGAAGATTGATATCACAGGCTGGCCCTCTCATAAAGTTTTTCAAATTGGCATAGTGAGGACGTTTCAGATACCTCAAATTTTTCATAAACTTACTGTTTTAGAAAATCTTCTTGTCGTCGCCCGCGGGCATAGAGAGGGCGTAGTTTCTGCCTTGTTTAAGGGCTGGGTGAGAGAGGAGGAGAAATTTGCAAAAAGGGCATTTGAGATTTTGAAAATGGTAAAGCTTGACGATAAATGGAGTACGCCCGCGTATCTGCTGTCTGCAGGTGAGATGAAGCTTTTGGAGTTGGCGAGGGCGTTGATGGCCGGCGCAGATTTAGTTATTCTCGACGAGCCCATCGCCGGGGTGCCTATTGACCAAGCACATGAGGTGTTTAAGATTGTGAGATCAATAAATCAGCAGCATGGCGTGTCTTTCCTAGTGATTGAACATAGGATAGACATAGCGTTTAGATATGTAGACTATGTATACGCAATGGCCAGTGGAAGAGTCATAGCGAGAGGCACTGCGGAGGAGGTGGCGAATGACTCGAAAGTAAAAGAGGTATATATCGGGGGGTAAAACTTATAAAGTTCTACACCTCTTGTAGACAGCCGGGGTGGCCGAGCGGCCCAAGGCGCGGGACTGGAGACTGAAGTCTAGAGATCCCGTCCCCGTTGAGGGGGCGTGGGTTCAAATCCCACCCCCGGCGTATATCTTCAGACCTGGCCACTTCGGACATATACCTCCCTTAGGGTTTGTAGTCATCACGTTAATTATTTACTAAAAAAATTTAAAACCCCGTCTAGATAAGATTTCTGCCGGGGTGGCCGAGTTGGTCCAAGGCGCGGGCCTGCTAAGCCCGTCCCCGTTGAGGGGGCGTGGGTTCAAATCCCACCCCCGGCGTTATTTTTATTACTCTATACTTTTTACGCAGCTGTGTATCTGAGGTTGATATTATTAATGGGCTTAGTGTCTTTCTTCGCCGATTGGCTATATGAGAGCGCGCGCGCCGTAACGCCGCAATTTCTCGAACAACTTGGCGCAAGTGCGTTTGTAGTAGGGCTCGCCTTTGGCGTAGGCGACGCATTGGGGTACGCCGCTAGAGTTTTGACTGGCGCACTGGCCGACAAGAGGGGTGGCTATTGGATGGAAACCTCGCTTGGGTATGGACTACAGGTGGCTGCAGTTGCTGGACTTATCTTTGCGCCAAGTTATATAGCTGTAGTGTTTTTACTATTCTTAGAGAGATTTAGTAAAGCTCTACGTACGCCATCTAGAGACGTCATAGTGGCGTCGGCCGGAGGCGATAGCTTCCGTGGCAGAGCCTTTGGGATACATGCGTCGTTAGATCAAATTGGGGCTGTGTTAGGCGTCTTCATGGCGACGTATATGTTATACATCGGCCTCACTCCCCGCGACGTCTATACAATGGCTCTAGTACCTGGCCTCGCTGCATTGTTGGTGTTATATATCGCATATAGACAAAGGACGCCTCTCTCCTCCATCCGCCGCGTCGGGGGCGTTAAATTTAGGAGAGAGATTGCGGCTTTTGGAGTGTCTCAGTTTCTACTTGGCCTCTCTTTAGTCCACATATCTCTCTTTATGTATAGACTGTCTGAAACGGCGTGGTTAGCCTCTCTCCTATATTTAGTCGCCATGGTGGCTGAGATACCCGCTTCTCTGCTCTTGGGGGCTCTATACGATAGAGACGCCAAGATTTTACTAATTGCACCGCCTCTCTCCATCGCCTTAGCTATATGTTTTACCCATGGCGGCTTGTTATACTTTTTCTCTGCGGCGGTGATTTACTCTTTTATTATGGCTTACGCAGACGTGGCAGCTAAGGCATACGCCTCCCGGCTGGGCGGCGCATCTTCGTTAGGCTACGTGGGGGCCATGTGGGGCTTTGGCCTCGCGATAGGAGGTGTGCTTTATGGATATCTATGGGACGTTAATGCCTTGGATTTAGTGGTCTTACTCCCAGTTATATTTGCCTCGTCTGCGGTGTTTATGATATGGAAGACGATAAATACGTCGTAGAGCTTTATAGAAACCTCTCTCAACTATATGAAGACCTCTACGGCGGAGAGCAGAGACTAAAGTATTGGCTCATCTCTTCACAAATCGGGGGGGTTGTAGTAGACGCAGGATGCGGCGTCGGAATTATTTTTGAATATGTTAAAGACTACGTTATCTGTTTAGACATTTCTATTGACATGTTGGAAATTGCGAAGGCTAAAAGAGGCGACATGGGGGAGTTGTTAGTTGCTGATTATAGAAAGCCGCCTCTACGCGAAAGCTCAGTGGACGTGGTGTTGTTTTTATCTTCTGCAGACCCCGCCTCGTGGAATGAATTAAGAGAGATTTGGAGAAAAATTGCGTCTAGGCTAATTTTTGAGTTTAGAGGTGTGTGGTCAACAACGTAATTTAATTAAAGTGATGAAATATCAATGTATAGTATTGTGACCAAAACAAATATATTTATTTGTGCCTGTGCTATTGTATGTCTTACCAAGAGCAGTACGTCTATGACTATCAGGATTATTACCCTACGTATGATAATAGATGCCCCACCGGCATTTGGTATATAGATCAATTACTACAGGGCGGGTTTCGTAAAGGCGAGATATATCTAGTCGCCGGCGAGGCTGGCCAAGGCAAGACAATTTTTAGTCTACAGTTTTTAAAAACCGGCGCCGAGTTGTATGAAGAGCCGGGGCTGTATATAACTATTGACGAGCCTTCAGAAGATGTAAAACGGGGGGTGAGGGAATCACTTGGGTGGGATTTAGACACGTTAGAGAGTCAAAATAAACTAATTTTTGTAGATTTACGAACTCATTTTAGGACATACGCCAAAGAGGAGAAAGTAACAGCAGACCCTAGAGAGATCGCTAAGATTATACTTGAATATGTAAAGAAGTTTGGAGTAAAGAGACTAGTCATAGACCCCATTGCCCCATTGATTATCACCTCTCACACTGATGTCTTGTGGGTAAGGGAGTATATGAGGGAGTTAGTTTTCCAACTTCGTAAATTTAAAGACATAACTACACTAATGACCTCTGAAATACCGACCGGCGAGAATAAAATCAGTAGATTCGGCGTAGAGGAGTATTTAGCAAGCGGCGTGATAAAACTAGAGCTTATGGAATACCGCGGTTTTGTTTTTCGCGTCATGTTTATTAGAAAGATGAGGTGGACAGCTGTGCGTCCGCAAAAACTTGTATTTGAAATCTATCCACACTACGGCATCTATGTCCTAGACCGGTTAGAGAACTATATGAAACAAGTAGACGCTTGGTACGCGTCGCTATCACAACAACAAGCCCCCACGGCGACGTAGAGATTAGTTTTTTATATTAAGATTCTATTGAATTATGTGAAGGCGCTCGGCGAAATCTTTAGCAAATTAGTAGAAAAGATCAGAGGGGTAAACTATTTAGATGAAGCTACGCTTCAAGAATTGACAAGAGAACTTCAGAGGACTTTACTCAAGGCAGACGTCCCCCTTGACTTAGTAAAGTCTTTTACCGAGACAGCAGTTAGACGTCTTAAAGAAGAAAAGCCGCCCGCCGGAGTCCCAATTAGAGAATACCTCATCTACATATTATATGAAGAATTGACTAAACTACTGGGCGGGGATAAGACTGTTGAGTTAAAATTTGTAAAAAAGCCGTATGTAATATTACTCCTAGGCGTTGAGGGGAGTGGTAAGACAACTACTGCAGCCAAACTCGCCAAGTTTTTAAACAAAAAAGGACTAAGAGTTGGTCTTATAGAGACAGACACTATTAGACCTGCTGCTTTCGATCAGTTAAAGCAGTTGGCGGAAAAAATAGGCGCGCCGTTCTACGGAGAGAGAGGTAGTAAAAACGCAATTGAAATAGCCAAGAGGGGTTTGGCGAACTTTAGAAATATGGACGTGGTTATTATTGACACAGCGGGTAGACATAGAAACGAGGAGGAACTCCTCAAAGAGATTAAGGCAATCTACGACGCAGTTCAACCAGACGAAGTTATATTAGTTATAGACGCCACAGTGGGTAAACTCGCCGCCGCTCAGACCGAGGCTTTTATGAAATATCTACCAATACACTCAGTAATAATTACAAAAATGGATAGTACAGCCAGAGGAGGGGGGGCATTGGCGGCGGTGGCTAAATCTGGGGCCGTGGTAAAATTTGTCGGCGTAGGCGAAGACGTAGACGAATTTGAGATTTTTAACGCAAAGAAATTCGTAGCAAGAATCTTAGGTATGGGAGATATCGAGGCTCTTGTGGAAAAGGTAAAGGCAGTTTTTGAAGAAGATGAAGTCATTAAGGAGCTCGAATCTGGTAAACTTGATCTCTTACTATTCAAAAAACAAATTGACAGTTTACTAAAACTAGGGCCTTTGAGTAAAGTTTTCCAACTAATGCCGGGGGGTTTAGGGGTAAAAATTTCAGAAGAGCAGATTGAACTATCTCAAAAAAACTTAAAAAAATGGAAAGCCATACTTAGTTCTATGACTATGGAAGAGTTAAAAAACCCAGAGATACTTAACGCCTCTAGGATAAGACGTATTGCATTAGGCGCTGGCGTTACTCCACGCGACGTAAAAGAGCTATTGACAGTTTATGAAAATTTGAAAAAGATGTCGAAAACTTTAAAGAGACAAATGAGACTCAAGCTGCCGAGGTGAGGCGTTTTTTAATTGTTACAAACGAAACACTATTAAGAGATAAGCCCCACCTCCATGCGAAAATTTTAACAGGCGCTTTACTTTTCTCCAATGGCGTCAGGAAGGATTCTGAAGTGGTGTTCTACATTAGAGATATTCAAAGAGTTGTTAAAATAGTAGGAAGTAGAGTAAAACGTCTTTTTCCAGATGTCGAGTCGTCTTATGGATTTTTAAAAAAGGCGATTTACCGTGGTCAGACAGGTGTTATAACCACAACAGAGGTGAAAAACCTTACTTCAGGTATTACTGTAGGTCCGGGGAGTACATGGACTTGTATACCGACGCCGCCGTTTACGTATGTAATAAAACTAGTAGACTACCAAATAACACATCAATGCAACGCCGGGGTTATAAACCTCCCACCTCACCACCAAGTAGTTGTGTTGAATATAGTGGTTGATCGTATGTTAGAGGGGAGAAAAGTATAGAGTTTTATATAGCTTATTTTCTACAAATGTGGATTTGATAAACAAGGCTAGAGAAATACTGGCGAGGTATCCACTATGTGACTCATGTCTGGGGAGGTTATTCGCCACGTTAGGATACGGCTTAGAAAACAGCGAGAGAGGAGGAGCTTTGAAAACACTTATTCATATGGACCTAGTTTCTAGACATAGAAATGGAGAAGACGTGGTGGAAGACTTAAAACAACTTGCGAAGTCGCACAAGCCTACTAGGCGTTATCTACAAAGTATAGGTGTCAACGTCGATGAAGAGGTCTGTTACATATGTGGAGGATTACTCGACGGCGTAGAGTCGTTAGTGGACACGGTTTTTAAAAAAATTACTGAGTGTGACTTTACAACATATGCAGTTGGCACAACGATTTCAAGAGATATTCTAGAAAGAGAGTCTGAAATAGTTAAGAAATACCTAATCACAACGGCTGAGTCAATAAAGCATGAGGTAAACCGGCGGCTCGGTAAGGCGTTAATGAGACATCTTACTGGGAAAAGAGTGGATAAACTAAGACCTAACGTCGTATTTAAAATAGATCTAACCACAGGCGAGGTCTATTTGGTAAGAAATCCAATATTAATTGAGGGGAGATACTGGAAACTCAGTAGACGCGTGTCCCAAGTTAAAAAATTCGGCTCTGTAAAAACAACGATATATGAAAAACTAAAGTATTTAGTAGATATCTTCGGAGGCGTAGACATCACTCTCCATATCGCCGGCAGAGAAGACAGCGATGTTAGAATGCTCGGCAACGGACGCCCCGTCGTCGTAGAAATAAAAAGTCCAGCTTCATACACACAGACAGCTCTACCTTACGAAGATGGAGAAATTATATTTCATCCAAAAGGGCTTACTACAAGAAATGAAATTCGGAGATTAAAAGAAAAATCTAAGACGGACATCAAGCTATACCGCGCCTTGGTGTTGTCAGATGTAGAGTTAACACATGAGCAATTGGGTAGACTTGCTCAACTACATGGGTCGACAGTTGTTCAATATACTCCTAAGAGGATTTTAAGACGTAGCCATAGAAAAAAGAAAAGGAGAATGGTGTATGAATTAGCATGGCGTCTAATCTCTCCCCACGTTTTTGAACTATATATCAGAGCCCAAGGCGGTCTGTACATTAAAGAATTTATTCATGGAGATGGCGGCCGTACTATGCCAAATGTGGCAGATATTTTAAATACACACTTAGAAGTCCTTGAGCTAGATGTCTTGTATATAGAATAGTTTTTAAATAATTGTATTAAATTGATAGTGGACAAGGTACTAGTTATAAATTTTGGGGGGCAGTATGCACATTTAATAGCGAGAAGAGTTAGAGAACGTGGAGTGTATGCAGAAGTGATACACCCCGATGAAATTGAAAGTGTGAAATCACCAGAGGTCAAAGCGATAATTCTGTCGGGGGGACCGAAGTCAGTTTATGAGCCAAACGCGCCCGACGTGTCTGTAGACTTATTTCATCTTGGCAAGCCGGTGTTAGGCATATGTTACGGACATCAACTTATTGCGAAGAAACTCGGAGGCGAGGTGACACAAGGCAAGGGAGAATATGGGAGAACTAGGGTGAAAATTCTTGTGAGAGACGACATATTCAACGGCTGGGACGATGAAGAGATTACGTGGATGAGTCACGCAGACTATGTCTCCAAGGCGCCCCCGGGTTTTACTGTTTTGGCTATTAGTGAAAATAACTACATAGCCGCTATGAAAAGTGGAAAAATCTACGGAGTTCAGTTTCATCCTGAAGTTTCACATACGTCAAAGGGTTATATAATATTTGAAAACTTTCTTAGAACTATTGCAGGTATATCTAGCGTCTGGAGACCTGAGGAACAAATTGAACGTATTGTAGAATATGTGAAAAATAGAGTAAATGACGGTGAAGTTTTAATAGGAGTAAGCGGAGGCGTTGATAGCACTGTGACTGCGGTTTTAATACACAAGGCGGTTGGACAGCGAGCAAAAGCGGTGTTTGTAGATCATGGATTATTTAGAGAGGGAGAGCCCGAGAGTGTTATTAAAATGTTAAAATCTCTCGGTATAGAAGCGTATTATATAGACGCCAGAGAGGTATTTCTAAAGAGGCTCGAGGGAGTGGCGGATTGTGAATCGAAGCGGAGGATAGTGGGCGAAACCTTTGCGGAAGTATTTCTACAAGTGATAAAAAACTTCCCGAATGTAAAATATTTAGCGCAAGGCACTCTTTACCCAGACGTTGTAGAAAGCGGAGCGGTAAAGGGTGCAGATAAGATAAAAAGTCATCACAACGTGGCGGGGCTACCCAGTTGGTTTAATTTAGAAGTTATTGAACCACTAAGAGATTTTTACAAAGATGAAGTTAGGAAAATTGGAAAAGCGCTGGGTCTACCAGATGAGATAGTTTATAGACATCCTTTTCCCGGCCCCGGCCTAGCTGTGAGAATCATAGGCCCATTTACTCGGGAGAAGTTAGAAATAGTAAGAAAAGCTACAAAAATAGTCGAGGAAGAGCTTAGAGAAGTAGGTATGTTTAATAAAGTCTGGCAAGCCTTTGCAGTAGTTGGTGAAGATAAATGGGTGGGAGTAAAGGGAGACAGAAGAGCCGAGGGTTATATCGTGACGGTAAGAATTGTGGAAAGTGAAGACGCTATGACAGCCGATTGGAGTAGAATACCATATGAAGTTCTTACTAAAATATCTCAACGAATAGTCTCTGAAATCCCTGAAGTAACAATGGTGACATATGCAATAACTACAAAACCCCCATCTACTATTGAGCCCTGCTGATCAAAACATTTAAGATTGTTAAAACGTCGACTTTGCGGAGGTGTAATAGACGAAGATTAAAGAAAGACGCTGAGAGTTTTACAACATCAAGAGCCATCTACCCGGTGTTAACGTAGTAGATCCAACAACGGCTTCACCGATTGTTATACACTTATCAGTTAGCCGAAGTGAAGTGTGGCGATGGGATTTGGCTGTGCTCCTTTTTAAATAATCCCTACAAATCGCCTGACAGCGGTCTTTAATCCGCTGTGGTGCCAAGCTGCACAGCAGATATCTGACACATCGTAAATTCGGCTCTATTCAGTCTCTTATTATGGCGACATGGCTTTAGAAAGTTAGGATTCTTAACTCTAGAGGGCTTTACAAAATTCAGAGCTAAAGTAAGGGAACCCATTTTGCTCAATTATAACCACTGGGAAATTTATGAAGTCCTACACTCGGTTTTGTAGTTACTCACAGTAAAGCTAACTGGTAAAGCGGATATACATGTGTGCATAAAAAACAAAACTACGGCGTTGAGAAAAGCGCATTGGGTATGAGATCCTTTTCTACATGATGGCGAGGTGCATAGTGGCAAAATTTCATTTGGTAAGATTACAGAGAAGTAGATGAGCTAAAGCCCCTTCCGACAACCCACTCAACGGTGGTAGGGAAGAATACGCTGTGTCTATTACACAGTCTCTATATTTAGCTTAGTCTTTACAGAGTCAAAATGCGGCATTATATTTAACAACAGAGCTAGTTTTTGTGCTACTGGTCTAAACAAAGCGAGGTCTTGAAAGAGACCAGTAGATATACTCTCCGCAGTAATAGTGAAGAGAGGAGATCTACGCCTACAGCGCACGACATCTGCAGTGTACACATAACTAAATGCGAAAACATATAGAAGCCGCGGGGGGCAGTTGCAGTGGCTGACATTAGAGGAGATGGAGGGGTGTAGAGAAAAGTTTATTTTTTATTGTATTGAAGTCCCATTGATGAGTTTAAAGTGTGTTATCTGTGGGAGAGAGGGCGTGCCTCTACTAGAGGCTAATTTAAAAGACCGCGGCTATGCGTTAATCTGCGCGGAGTGTTGGCAAAGACTTATGGCTGAGAATAAAATTATCATTGGCGGCGGGAGTGGGTGCCCTTGTGGGTAGGATACATATAAAATTTTTAAACCGAGGCGTTAGTTACACAAGGCGGGGGTGCCCGAGCCAGGTCAAAGGGGCAGGGTTGAGGTCCCTGTGGCGTAGGCCTGCGTGGGTTCAAATCCCACCCCCCGCACTCCGTCCAAAAAATTTTTAAGTTTTTGATTACTGAATACCTGCGGCGGTAGCTCAGCCTGGTTAGAGCGCTCTGGGGTAAAGCCCCGCGCCACCCCTTCTGTTTTTATATATAAAAGCTAGAACTTTGCGGCGGCCGGGATTTGAACCCGGGACTTCCCGGTTATGAGCCGTACGCGGGCCGCCCGCGCCACCCCGTATTAAATACATTTAGATTTTTATAAACTTTTCTTCACCTCGCATTGGTGTACACAAGCGTCTAGTAATGGAGTTAATGGGCTCTCGGCGATTTTTTCATCAATTGACCAAATAGCAGTGTTCAACGCCGATCTCGATATAGGCCCTAGCGGGAGTGGTATATCTATGGGCGTAGCCTCGTGTATATAGTCGACGTCTGGACACTCTCCGCCATACTTCGATGCGATTAGTAGAATATCTGGTGTATATTCACGCGCTCTTTTGACCAACGCTTTTGCAAAATGTATATCTGCACATGGCACTATTATCGCGTCGAGAGTCAGAGTTGACGCCAGGACTCTATCTGTTAAGTAGTTATAGTACGCCTCTTCTATAATTGGGCCGATGTCTACACCTTCGTCGTCACCTATACATCTTTTTTTACAAGCTAGTTCAATAAGTCGTGTTGTAACAGGGTCTTGTTTTTTAAATTTGTAAATATTTAAGTCAATTAATCTTTTGGCCACGTACGGGACTATAAATTGTGTATAGCTCAATGTTGTTGTTACGTAGAGGGGGACTGTGGGTATTTTTCTACCTTTGTAGTATATCGTTAAGTTGTCTCCCAGTATGTCTATATCTATCATTTAAATATAGTCTGTAGAAGTTTTTATGGACTTTGCACTGTCTAGAGAAGATAGACTTTTTTTAGAGTCAGTTAAATCATTTGCAGAGACTGAAATAGCTCCACGATGGGTCGACATCGACGAGGGTAAGTTGTCGATAGAAGTGGTGGCTGCGAAGTTGGGTGAGGCGGGGCTTCTGGGAATACCACTGAGTTCTCAATACGGTGGACAGGAGGGGACGTTTCTACAGACTGCCTTGGCTGTTGAAGAATTGGCTTATGCTGATCCATCTCTTGCAACTGCAGTATATGTGTTACTACAGTCTGCTTGGCCATATGTTGTAGAGAAATATGGAAGAGATAGTGTTAAGGAAGAGGTACTGCCACAAGTCACATCGGGGAGGGCGTTTATAGGTATAGGCTCGACAGAGCCACAAGGCGGTAGCGACGTGGCCTCAGTGACTACTAGAGCAGTTAGAGAAAACGGAGTTTGGAAGATATACGGTGAGAAAAACATGGTCACAGGCGTTACTACAATTCTCCAATTGCCGTACGGAGGCGGCGTTGTTGCTATAACAAGGACTGGCGCTATAGAAGATAGACACAGGGGGATTTCGCTCTTCCTTGTGTTGTTGAAAAGAGGTGGTGAAATTGTACATGGGTTTTCTTATAGAGATTGGGATGAAATTGGACGCCGTGGCCTACCAACTGGTTATTTAATATTTAACGGCCTCCCAGTGGATGAGTCTTTTATGCTGGGTGAGTTGAACAACGGGTTTAAAATCGCCATGGAGGGTCTTAATTTAGCTAGAACTATCATAGGCGCGGCTTCAATTGGAGTGGCTAGATGGCTCTTGGACAGGTGTCTAGAGTGGATTAGACAGAGAACTGTGTTTGGAAAGCCTATTGCTAGTTATCAAGCCATAAGTCTTAGATTTGCAGAGCTATATGCAAAACTTGAAGCTGCTAAACTCTTAGTATATAAAGCGGCTTGGGTAGCTGATAGATACTACAGAGGCGATGTGGCTTATTCTATACACGACGTGGCTACCGCTGGCGCGTCTGCAAAATATATATCAGTTTCACTGGCTGTAGAGACTGCTCTCGAGGTTATGAAATGGCTCGGCGGAGCTTCTTATTTTAAAGAGACAAATGTCGCAAGAGCTTTGTTAGGCGTACTGTCTTATTACGTAGGGGCAGAGGGGGCTGAGAATATAATGAAATTAATAATTGCGAGAAATATAGTGGGTAGAGAGTTTGTTTAATGTGAAGCGCATAGAAGGGTTAAAGATCCAACTTGATGCAATTGCGTATTTAAAATCAGTTAAGAAATTACTAAATATTACATATAAAGATCTATCACAAATTCTTGATATATCTGAAAGTGTTTTGTCAAGATATGCCACAGGCGATATGTTGCCGTCTACAGAAACTGCGAGAGAAATTTTAGCCAAGCTAGAGGAAAAATACCCATTATCTGTAGTGGTGAGGGCGATGTTTAAGACATTTGATACATATATAGACATGTCGTTTGTAAACCTGCCGGAGTTTTTACGTCTTTATGAAATATACCTCACTAGAAAATTTGGCGAGGTGGGAGTGAATAGAGTTTTAACTGCTGCGGTAGACGGCATTCCCCTCGCCGTAGTGGCGGCTCTACATTTTAACGCCACGTTAGTAGTCGCTAAGCCATACAGAGAGCCCGGCGTAGATAATTATGAATTTACATACTTGAGGGAGGGAAGGCCTGTAACTCTCTACGTACCTGTAGACCAAATTAAAAAAGGCGATAGTGTATTTATTGTTGACGACATTGCGAGAAGTGGAAAGACTCTAAGGGCGTTAGTGGGGCTGTGTTCTAAAGCTGGAGCGAGAATTGTAGGCGCGTCTGTCTTAGTAGCAAGGCGAGATTTATCTTTTGGCGTTGAGTTCCCAGTAGATGTCCTTTACACATATTAAAGTATATAAATGTGTACATGAACATGGCTATGATACGTGTAGTTGACCTTATAAAACGACAAGTTGTTTCTCTGCCAGAGACGGCGACAATAAGAGAAGTGGCTGTTGAATTGGCAAAGAATAGAGTTGGACTTGCCGTCTTAACTTCTGTTGACAATGCTAGAAAGCCTGTTGCTGTAGTATCTGAGAGAGATATTCTAAGAGCGGTGGCTCAAAGACTTGACCTAGAAGGCCCTGCGAAAAGCATTGCAAATCCCCCCATTACTGTATTAGACACAGACACTGTGAAGAGAGCTGCAGAGAAGATGAAGACACATAACATTAGACACGTAGTTGTAGTTAACAAAGACGGCGATTTAGTCGGCGTGATTTCAATAAGAGATCTATGTTTTGAGAAAGCCATATTGTTAGAGCTTTCTTCTGAAGAAGTTCCAGCCACGCCGTAGATGACTTGTATAGCTGTCGCAGTTGTATCAGGCGGACCTGACAGCCTATGTTATACAGTGAGGTGGATGAAGAGGGGGTGTGATATACACGCGTTGTCTTTTCTCTATGGCCAAAAGGCGTCGGCAGAGGTAGAGGCGGCGAGTAGACTATTGCGAAAGTTAGACGAAATTGCAGCACATAGAGGCTGGGGGCGTGTAGTTGAACATAAAGTAATTGACCTCTCCTCTTTAAAAAATCTATGGAGAGGTACTCAGTTGACTGATATCTCAGTTTCTGTGACAGAGGAATATGCCCCGTCTATAGTAGTTCCGATTAGAAACGTTGTGATGGCCGCTATTGCGACGGCGTACGCCTACACTCTAAGAAGCGCCTACAACAAAAAAATTTTTATACTATTGGGATCTCAATACGACGATATTAAGCCGAGAGAAGACACTTGGGAACCTCGCTATCCAGATTGTTCGCCAGAGTGTTTTACGGCGCTGGAGGCTGCTTTTAAAATTTGTCATTTCAGGTCAGAGAGAGATATTGAGCTGTGGACGCCTTCAAGAGAGGGCCTTCGTAAATCTCAAATTTTAAAAGAATGCGTGGCAGACATAGGCCCGTTGGTGTATGAGACTTGGTCTTGTTATAGAGATGGAGAGGCGCATTGCGGCATCTGTGAAAGTTGTAGAAATAGACATAAGGCGTTTATTGAAGCAGATTTGCCAGACTGTACAAAATACTTATCGCCGCCGGGCTCTGGCTTTGAGAAGAAAGATAGATTCTATATACATACTCGTTGTAGATAAATTCTCTATTTTTGACGTAGACCGCCGCAGATTTTTTCATATAGCTGTGGTTTTCTTAAATGTAGAGACGGCACGGCTCTCCTAGCCTCTTCCAACAGAGTCAAATCTATTGAGGCCTCGCCATAACGCTCGCCGACTCCAAGATCTAATTCAACAACTCCCATGGGGTTGACGACTATTGATCTACCAGTGAAACGTGGTCCGTATAAAGCAGAGACGGCGACGTAGATGCCGTTTTCTATAGCTCTCGCTCTTGACAATATATGCAGTGTTTCTTCCTTAAGTGGACCTGAATACCACGCAGCTGGCACTGCCACTAAGTGGGCCCCTTTTAGTGCTAATTCTCTAAATATCTCAGGGAACCTCAGCTCAAAACATACAGAAAAAGCAATTTTGGCGCCTCTTATGTCGTATACATCTGATAGTTTCTCGCCAGATGTTACAAAATCAGACTCTCGGTACCCGTATGCGTCAAATAAATGAGTCTTTCTATAAATTCCCACTAAGTCGCCATCGGGACTCACTAAAGTAGTGGTATTATACACCTTAGGCTTGTCCCCCCTCTCTAAAAACCCCCCTGCCACATAGCTGCCGGTCTTCTTGGCAATTTTAGAGATATCGCCGACAAATTCTTCTAAAGATATAGCTCTCTGCCATATCTCTTCAGGTTTTAGACCGGTGGGGTCGAAAAGAGTGTATTCTGGTAGTAGTAACAAATCGGGACTGGAGTTTTTAACTAGCCTCAATACCTTGTCGAGCTGGCCCGGCGTAATTTGTACAATTCCGAGTCTAAACATATCAAGAGTCGTAAAACAGCCTTATTTAAAAAGTCTCAACAGTATTGCTCACAACGCCCCACAGCTTTATATATAGATCGACTAGCAAAAAATTTAAAAACATCGAAGTTATATTCCTACGCCCCGGCGAAAGCCGGTGGGCCATGGAGGCCACCCGATCCGGTCGTTCAGCCAGGACTAAGGGGGTGCCCGTCTAAGGATGGGGGCCTGTCCCGTTAGGGGGCCAATCGAGCCCTTGACCCGGGTTCAAATCCCGGCCGGGGCGTTTGTATCATAATATTTTACACCGCCAAGTTATATAATAACACTGATCGTTTTATGTGGAGTATTTCAAAGTATATAGAGATAAGGTGTACATTGGCAATTTTTCAATATCAATAGTAGAAACTCCTTTAGCCGTAAAGATTTTAAAACTTCTAGAGGGGGGTACGCCGGTTGTGGTGACCGGCCTCCACGGCGTTGGGAAATCCTTTGCCTTGTCAGTGGTCATGCATAGACTTTTAGAAAAAGGTGCAGTATTCATCGACTTGGCAGTAGAAACGTCGACCTTTGCTGAGCTTTTACAAATTGCACAGTCTATGCGTGCCGTATTTGGAGTCTTTGACGCATTACCTGTGCAATTCTACCAAGAGCCAGAGATTTGGGCAGAGCGTGCTGTCTTGTGGAGTGCTAACTGTGGTAGATTAATGGCGAGGGCTAATTATCTACTAAAAAGAGGCCACCCAGTGGCTATCGTCTTGCCTAAAGAACTTGCCTCTTTGTGTAGATCAGAACTTAGGAAATTTGAAGTTGTTGAGTCGAAGTTTGAATTAGACATCGCAAAGAAAATATTTCTATCTAATAGTGAGACATATTGTGGAGATGATTACGCTGAGGAAGTAGTCAATCACATAGCCCAATTCGGCGAGGGAGGCTATTATATGGCGTTAGAGGCTGCTAGGTCTTTACAATATTGTGACGATGAACCACATAAAGTAATAGATATAGCAAAAGAGAGATATATTGACAAACTATCAATTCTTCACAAGTCTCTCTACGCCTCGACTTGTACAAAAGGGAGAAGATATCTTTCTCTTATTTCCAATCGCCACTTGCCTACTCCACTCCTTTCTCAAGTTGTAAATTATGATCTAATTGAATCAAAGATAAAAATGATTGAAAAATTAATTAACATAATTGACAAAGTATCAGGTCCACATAAGGAATACATAAAGATCCTAATTTTACAAAATTCCGAAGAGCTAAAGACTTTAATGAAGCCTAGGTGGTATATAAAAGCGATCCATAGCGGAGGTGGACGGCTCTATGAAGAGGCGTTGTCTAAAGCCGCCCGGGAGGTTCAAGAGAACTGTAGAGAGTCGCCGAAGTCTATATCACTTAGGTTATTAGTCAAGGCGTTTGTCATAGCTCACAACGCTTTCGACGACCTAGCCCAGGCTATCGCAAATCTAGCCACCGGAGACTCGCCTTGTCTAGGAGTTTTTAAAAAACTTTGTAGAGAGGGAGTGCTGCCGGCGGAAGTGGTAGACGCTATTTTAACGCCTCAACGTCTTTCGATCGAACTACCCTCCCGTAGTGTATCAGGTCTTGCGTCATATGCAGTTGTTAGTGCAAAAGCCGTTGACGAAAAGAGCTGGCTTGAAGTTTTAAACCACCTATACGACGCAGCGGAGAGGGGTCGTGTAGACATAAGGCCATTTGAAGACTACGTATTTGAGGCTTTAACAAGGGGCAGTCCTATTACTAAAAAATTGGCTTTAGCTGTGGTTGAGACAGCCTCTGACGTGCCCCCGTCTTTATTAATTACGTCGTTATTAACCGCTGTAGAGTTGGGTGATGGCGTAGACGTACTGTTGGAAAGATATATCGACGTCGTTGGGGACGCAGAGCCAATATATAAAAAATGTGGAGATAGATGTAAAGATCTCATTGTGGAGATTGCTATTGCATCTGCGAAGAGGAAAGGCAGTGTCTGTGATGCGATACGTCAATTAGAAATAGCGTTGATGAGCGTAGGGTATTCAGACGTAGTGGAGAGATACAGACCTCACAAGGCATGTTTGGAATCTATAAAAACAACTTAGAGAGATCTCACGTGGAGAGGTACATACGTAAATACGGCGATGCTGTTTTCGCAGCCGAAGTGGAAAAAATTATAGAAATGCACAATTCCAAGAAGTCTATCTATAACACTCAGATAGTAGATCTTCTAAACGCTATGTATGATTTGACGGAGTCGTATATAAGAAATGAGTCAGCGAGACTATTACAACTTCTCAACAAGCTTATGTCTAAAGTGCCAGAGTTTAAAGACCTAGGGCTTTTAGTAAGTTCAGGAGTATAGGGCATGACGTTATTAAGCTTATCCTAGAAACAATTCCCTACATCAAGAATAAGTGCGAGGAAATCAGTAAGCTACT